>JALSLC010000015.1 GCA_026988525.1 Archaeoglobaceae archaeon | reverse complement strand
AAGTAGTGGCTGGCGGTGGAGCTCCAGAAATCGAAATAAGCTTGAGACTAAAGCAGTGGGCACCAACATTGGGAGGAAGAGAACAGCTTGCAGCTGAAGCATTTGCAAACTCTCTCGAAATAATACCAAGAAGCTTGGCAGAGAACGCTGGAATCGATCCAATAGACATACTTGTTGAGTTAAGAAAGGCTCACGAAAAAGGCGAGAAGTACGCTGGAGTTAATGTATTCACAGGTAAAGTTGAAAACATGAAAGAAATGGGTGTCTTAGAGCCACTTAGAGTCAAGAGACAGGCAATAAGCAGTGCTACTGAAGTAGCAATAATGATACTTAGAATTGACGATGTCATAGCAGCTAAGGGAATTGAGAGCGAGAAAGAAGGAGAGAAAGAGAGTGGAGAAGAGAGTGAATCTGATAGCGAATTCTAAAATTTTTTAAATTTTTGTTTTTAGTTATAGATACTGTATTTTCAGGTTAATAAGATCTTTAAAGAAAATTTAAAACCAAAAATTATTTAAAACTTCATAGATAGTTTTTGGCATGGCTGCTGGTTTAGGAAATTCTGTTTTTTTGCCCTTGCCAGTAGCCATTATTGTAGTACACTAAAAAATTTTATTTTTATATAAAGGTGGTTTTATGAGGGCTGCAGACGCTATCGTTAAAGCCTTGGAGTATGAGGGTGTTGAACACATTTTTGGAATACCCGGAGGTGCAATAATAGAAGTTTACGATGCGTTGTATGATTCATCTATAGAACATATTTTAACTAGGCACGAACAAGCCGCAGTTCATGCAGCAGACGGATATGCAAGAGCTAAAGGGAAAACTGGTGTTGCATTTGCTACTTCAGGTCCGGGAGCTACCAATACTGTCACCGGAATAGCTACAGCTTACATGGATTCGTCTCCTCTCGTTGTTATGACAGGGCAAGTTCCAAAAACTATGATAGGAAATGATGCTTTTCAGGAGGCGGATACTACTGGGATTACAATGCCAATAACCAAACACAACTACTTAGTTACAGATGAAAGAGAATTGCTAAAAGTTGTTAGGGAAGCTTTTTACATAGCCTCAACAGGAAGGCCTGGGCCGGTATTAATTGACTTACCAAAAGATGTTACTACTGCCGATATTGAGTTTGATTATCCCGTGGAAATTAACCTTCCGGGCTATAAACCAAAAATTAAGGGGCACCCAAAACAAATAAAAAATGCGGCAGAGGAAATAGTAAAAAGTGAAAGACCAATTATACTTGCAGGTGGTGGAGTTATTTTATCTAATGCTTGTGAAGAACTAAGAAAACTTGCTGAAACAATTCCTGCTTTTGTAGTCACAACACTAATGGGTAAAGGAGCAATTCCGGAAACTCATCCTTTAAGTCTTGGTTTTATAGGTATGCACGGCTCTAAATACGCAAATTATGCAGTTATGGATGCTGATCTAATCTTAGCAGTTGGATGTAGGTTTAGCGATAGAACTACTGGAAATGTTTCAGAATTTGCTCCAGAGGCAAAAATAATACATATTGACGTTGATCCTGCTGAAATAGGTAAAAATGTGAGGGTTGATATACCAATAGTTGGAGATGCAAAGTTAGTTCTATCTGAGTTGATAAAGTACATTAAATATAAACAAAGAAAAGAATGGGAAAATAAAGTCAATAACTGGAGAGAAAAATATCCTTTAAAGTACACCCAGAACGAGAGAACGATAAAGCCTCAGTATGTTATAGAAAAAATATACGAGTTAAAACCAGATGCAATAGTTACAACTGAAGTTGGACAAAACCAGATGTGGGCAGCTCAATACTTTAAAGTTAGTAGAGCAAGGCAGTTCATATCTTCAGGAGGATTGGGAACTATGGGTTTTGGCTTTCCAGCTGCTATGGGTGCACAGGTAGCATTTCCTGAAAGTACTGTTGTGGATATAGCGGGAGATGGTAGTTTTATGATGAACATACAGGAGTTAGCAACATGTGTTGACTACAAAATCCCGGTTAAAGTGTGCATACTAAACAACATGTTTCTTGGAATGGTTAGACAATGGCAAGAACTATTCTACGATGAGAGATACTCTGAAACTTGTTTAAGATGCAAAGAAATGAGTTTTGAAAAAATAGCTGAGGGATTTGGTGCAGTTGGTATGACAGTTGAAAAACCATCTGATGTAGAAGATGCTTTGAAAGAAGCTTTTGAAATAGATGCCCCAATCGTAATAGACTTTAGAGTTGAAAGACTGGAGAACGTTTATCCAATGGTTCCTGCTGGAGCATCTCTCAGAGATATAATAGATGAAGAGTATTGAGGTGATGGGTTTTGAAGAGAATTATAGCTGTTTTAGTTGAAAATAAGCCGGGAGTTTTGGCAAGAGTCTCATCTCTCTTTAGGAGAAGAAACTTTAACATAGATAGCTTAGCTGTTGGAACTACAGATAGAGAAGATATATCGAGAATGACAATTGTAGTTAGAGGTGATGATAAAACCGTAGAACAAGTGATAAAACAATTAAATAAGTTAATAGAAGTTATAAAAGTTAGTGATTTGAGTGAAAATAGCGTAAACAGAATTTTAGCTCTAATAAAAGTTTCAGCTAACACAAGTAATAGGGGCGAGATAATAGAAATAGCAAATATATTTAGAGCAAGAATTGTCGATGTTGCTAGAGATAGTTTGATAATAGAAATAACGGGAGATGAGGATAAGATCAATGCATTTACGAACCTAATGAGGCAGTATGGTATAAAAGAATTCGTTAGAACTGGCGTAATTTCTATGGCAAGAGGTAGTAAAGTAGTTGAAGCAAAAGTTTAAAGTGAAACTATGAAGTACGCTGATGCGGGAGTTGATATAAAGAAAGAAGAGAGAGCAGTAAAGGCACTAACTTCTGTTGTAAAGTATATTAGAAAAGGTTTAGGAGAGCCACATCTTACAAATCACTATGCGAGTGCTGTTAGTCTATTGCCAATTTGTGATTTGCTAATAACTATTACAACAGATGGCGTTGGTAGTAAAATATTGGTCGCAGAAAAAATGGAAAAATTTGACACAATTGGAATAGATTGCGTTGCTATGAACGTTAACGACTTAATTGCTGTAGGTTCTGAGCCTATTGCAATGGTTGATTACATTGCAATTGAAAATCCAAATGAGAAAATAATGTTTGAAATTGCAAAGGGGTTGGAAGAAGGATGTAGAATTGCAAATATAACTCTTGTAGGCGGAGAAACAGCTACACTACCAGATATGGTAAGAGGGTTTGACCTTGCTGGAACTGCAATAGGTGTTGTTAAAAAAGAAGAGTTAATAACTGGAGAAAAAATTCAGCCAGGAGACGTTATATTTGGTATTCCAAGTAATGGAATTCACAGTAACGGGCTAACTCTTGTAAGAAAAGTTCTTGAAAAAGCTGGAATTTCTTACAAAGATGAATTTGAAAAAGGTGTTAGTTTTGGTGAAGAAATTCTAAAACCAACAAGAATTTACATTGATGTTTTAAAAGAAATTAAAAAGTGCAAAATTAAAGGTATGGCTCATATAACTGGGGGAGGTTTACTTAACTTATTAAGACTTAAGAAAATGAAATACATCATAGATAAGCCGTTAAAACCTCAAAAAATATTTAGAGTTATTCAGGAACTCGGTGATATAGAGGAGGATGAAATGTACAGAACGTTCAACATGGGTATGGGCTTTGCCTTAATAATGGACAAAAAAGAAGTAAATAAGCTTGAAATAGATGGAAAAATTGTGGGCAGAGTTGAAGAGTCAGATTTAGGTGAAGTTTACGTTAAAGATTTAAAACTTTAAATTTTTTATAAAATTGAATACTTAACTGCGTTTAAGACCTCTCCAGCAATTTTGTATCTTGCATCTTTTTTATGATATAATTTCTCTATCAGTTTTTTTCCTCTTTCAGCTAACTTTACGGCCTCATCTTTCATTCCACATGCAGAAAGAATCAATGCTTTTAGAAGATTTTTGAATGCTATTATTCTTTCATCTTTACATTCATCTTTAAACTCTGCTATAACTTTTTCAGATTCACCAATATATCCCTTAGATAGGAGTAGTGCTGAAAGCTGAAGAGTAATTAAATCGTAATTACATATATCCTCCTCTTTCCATACGCTTCTAATTTTTTTCATTAAATCTATTACTTTATCCGTTTCGCCTTTTTTAAGCAAGTATATGCATGCATTTTGAAAAGCTCTACTCATACCCTCTGAATCTCCAACTATACTAAATAATTCAAACGCATTAAGGGCATTTTCTATAGCTTTGCAATATTCATTTTTTTCAGCAAATATTTTTGATAGTAATTCATGGCAACAAGCTTTAAGCCATAAGCTATCGCATTCATCTGCAAATTGAATACACTCTTTTAAAGTTTCTTCTGCCTTGTCTATCTTTCCTCTTTTAATGTGTAAAAAGGCTATGTTGTAGAGTGTTTTTCCCATACCGAATCTATCTCCACTCCTTCTAAATAATCTCAAACATTCATAGAATCGACCAGTAGCTTCAACGTCTTTACCTATCATGCATTCGAGCTTTCCTATTTCAAGTAAAGTTTCGGCTCTTTCGTGATCGTCTTTTATTTTTGGTAAGTAGTACTCCAAAGTATTCTTTTTCTTCTCTAATTCGGATTCTGGTTTAGATTCATTAATAAACCAAAGTAAATCCAAAATCTTTTTAGACAAAATTCCTATTTTATCACTTGACATTTGATTGTGTTACTTTTACTAAATATTTAGTTCTTTTTGTTTTCGAAGAATCCTGAAACATATGCAAAAGCTTCAAAAAATTTAGTTTTTCTACCATTTTTGGTTATAAAACCTATGGATGTTAGCTCATTTGAAAACTTATTTAAGCTGTTTTTCTTGTATAATTCTTCTAATTCCCGGAAAACATCTTTTTTAATTTGTTCCTTTAGAAATTTTTCAAACCATCTGTAATCCATTTTTCTTACAAGCAATTCACCCTCTCTCGAAAGTTTGTAGTAAGTGTGGTGCTTATGAACTTCATAGGCTTTTTTAAACTTGGCTTTGCTCTTTTTTATTGCAGATCCTTCATCTCTTTCAATCAATCCAGCTTTTATCAGCCAGTCTATACTATCTTTTATTTTACTTAGAGGTAAACCAGTTACTTTTGCCATCATCTTAGCATAATCAACTTTTGCTTTTTTTAAGTGTAGTAGGATGTAAACATCAGTTATGCACCTAACTTTTTCTGGCATTAAATTTTTAACTTTGGATTTTACGTGGGACATGTATTCAATAATTGCAGATTGTTTGGAAAAAAGTTTTGAAGTTAAAGCTGTTGATTGCGTTAGTTTTAAAGTTAAAAAAGGTAGCATATTTGCGTTGCTTGGTCCAAATGGGGCTGGGAAAACAACACTTACGGGAATTTTAACAACTCTAATAAAGCCAGATTCCGGATACGCTGAAGTAGCAGGTTTTAGTATTGAAGAAAAACTAAAAGTTAGAGAAAAAATAGGTGTAGTTTTTCAGGAGCCAGCACTTGATACAAAATTGACTGCAAGAGAGAATCTTGAGTTTCATGCAATGTTGTATGGTATGAGAAAAAAGGAGAGAGATGAAAAAATTTTAAGAGCCTTAAAGTTAGTTGGCTTGGAAAAATGGGAAAACGTGGTTGTGGAGAAGTTCTCAGGTGGTATGAAGAGAAAATTAGAGATGGCAAGAGCTTTTGTTCACGATCCAGAGGTTTTATTCTTAGATGAACCTACACTTGGGTTAGACGTTCAAACGCGGAGAATAATGTGGGAGTATATAAAAGCACTTAGAGATGAAGGTGTAACAGTGTTTATGACTACACACTACATAGATGAAGCAGAAAATCTATGTGATGAAGTAGCAATAATGGATAGAGGTAAGATCATTAAAGTGGGTAAAGTTGAAGATTTGAAAAGCGAAATAGGAGAAGGAGCTGTGTATGTTGAGATAGACAATCCACAAAAATATACTCATGAGTTTGAAAAACTGGAAGGAGTAAAAGAAGTAACTATTGGAGAAAAATTCATTCAAATAACTGGGAACGTAGATAAAATACTTCCAATGATTTTTAGAGTTTTGAATGGTGTAAAAGTTAGATCCATAAAAGTCAAAAATCCCGATCTTGAGGATGTTTTTCTTAAATTAACCGGAAGGAGGTTTGAATAATGATATCAAAAGTATTGCCAATATACGTTTTATGGTTGAGGGAAATGAAAAGATTGGTTAGATCCAGATCAAGATTTTTCAGTTCACTTTTTATGCCTCTTATGTTTTTAGTTTTTCTTAGTAGTGGGTTTAGTGGTGTGAAATTTCAGGGAATCGAAAATTATACTGAATTTTTAACACCCGGAATTGCAGCTATGGCTGTAATATTCTCTTCCACTTTTGCAGGATTGTCGGTTTTGTGGGATAGGGAATTTGGATTTTTAAAAGAAATATCTGTAGCTCCTGTGAGTAACACTTCAATAGTTCTTGGTAGAATTGCTGGAAGTGCTACAACTGCAACTCTTCAAGCTATGGCAATAATTCTATTATCCATTCCCTTAGGATTTTCAACTGATTTTAAGGGTATCGTCTTCTCAACTTTTTTCATAGTTCTAATGGCTATAACTTTCACAGGAATGGGGATATTTTTTGCTGCTATAATAAAAGACTTTCATGGATTTGGTATGGTTATGAACTTTGTTATATTTCCACTTTTCTTTCTTTCTGGAGCTATATTTCCAATAACTAAGCTACCTAAGTTCGTTCAACCTTTAGCCTATCTAAATCCAATGTTTTATGGTGTAGAAGGTCTTAGAATGGTTTTAACTGGCAGAGCCTTAATCTGTTTAACTGTAAGCTCTATTGCAACTTTACTTTTCTCCATAGTTACAATTCTATTGTCTGCCAAGGTCTTTGATAGAATTTGACTTAATTTACTTTTTCAATTACTAATACTCGAAAAAGTATTAATTCGTAACACTATATCAAGTATGATGAAACAAGATTTCAGAGTTAAGATAGGTTTGTTTGGAAAGACAAATGTTGGTAAGTCCAGCTTACTTAACTCCCTAACAAATCAAGAAATGTCCATTGTATCAGATTGTGCTGGAACTACAACTGATACAGTTTCTAAGGCAATGGAACTTTTACCACTTGGTCCTGTTAAAATTATAGATACACCGGGAGTAGATGATATTTCAGAGCTTGGAGAAAAGAGAATAGAGGTAGCCTTAAGAACTTTAAATGATGTAAATTTAGTACTTTTGGTTTTTAGTCCAGAAAAAATTGAAAATTTAAGTTACGAATTTAAAATAATTGAAAAAGCGAAAGAAAAAGGGTTGTATGTAATTGGAGTTTTAAATAAATCAGATTTAATTGGAGATTCTACTTCTATAATTAATGAACTTAGTAGTAAGTTGGAAATACCCATCATTCCTGTAAGTTGTAAAACTGGAGAAGGACTAATTGCATTAAAAAGAGAAATAGTTAAACATTCACCAAAAACTGTTTTTGACCAGTCTTTAATCAGCGATTTAATTTCTGGAGGTGATGCAGTAGTTTTTGTTGTTCCTGAATTAAACTATCCAAAGGGTAGATTACCTCTGTGCTATGTTAGGGCTATGAGGGAGGTAATAGATTGTGATGCATACTGTATTGTTACTACTCCTTCAAAGCTATTGAGTTCACCAGTATTAAAAATGGTTGTATTAGATCCTTTACTCAGTGTTGAAGATATTGAAAAGTGCCTAAATTTCTACAAATCAAAGTTCACGAGTTTCGCTGTGCTTGAAGCTAGAAAATACCTCGAAGTTTTTGTGAAAAATACCAAACTTGCTCGTGAAAAAGGAGTAAAAATTATAGAGAACACAACAGATGAAAGAGAAAAGAGAATAATTGAAACGCTAAAGAAGGAAATTGCAAAAGCTGGAATTGGTGAAGGAGAAATACAAGTAATTCCAGAATCTTTTGAGCCTAAGGATCCAAAAAAATCCACTACTGCTGGTTTACTGCTTCTCGAATTGAGAGGATATCTTGATAAATTACTGGATCCTTTTCCACTGGTAAAAATGGGATTTCATGATTTTATCGATGTTGATAACTCCTTCGTTGAATTAAACATCTGGAAGTGGTAACATGAGAGTGGAAAGAGACTTTTTGGGTGAGAAATGCATTCCCGATGATGTTTACTATGGTATTCATACTGTGAGGGCTAAGGAAAACTTTCCAATAACCGAAAAGCTGGGATACAAGATACATCCTGAACTAATAAGGGCTTTTGGTATGGTTAAAAAATCGTGTATTATTTCTCTAATGAAACTGGAATTTATGGATAGGGAGAAAGCTCTTGCAATAATCAAAGCCTGTGACGAGCTAATAGACGGAAAGCTAAACGATCAAATAATTGTTGATCCTTTTCAAGGAGGTGCTGGAACATCTATAAACATGAACATAAATGAAGTTCTTGCAAATAGAGCAAGCGAGATATTAGGGAAAAAGGTGCACCCTCTTGATGATGTAAATAGAATGCAATCTACAAACGATGTTTTTCCGACATCTTCCAGAGTAGCCTCAATATTTCTTTTAAGACAATTAACAGCAGTTGTTGGTGAATTACAACAAGTTCTTGAAGATAAAGAGAGGGAGTTTTCTGGAATATTAAAACTTGGTAGAACTGAAATGCAGGATGCCGTACCAATTACCTTGGGACAGGAATTTAGTGCCTACGCTGAGGCTATTGCAAGAGATAGGTGGAGGTTATACAAGGTAGAAGAGAGATTAAGGCAAGTAAATCTTGGTGGAACTGCAGTTGGAACTGGATTAAACGCTGATTTGAGGTACATACACTTATCCGTTAAAGTTCTTAGGGAAATAACAGGACTTAACTTGGCAAAAGCGGATAATTTAATAGATCCAACTCAAAACTGGGATGTTTTTGCTGAGGTACATGGTTTATTGAAATCTCTTGCTGTAAATCTGTATAAGATTTCAAACGATTTAATACTCATGAACTCCTTAAAAGAAATACAATTGCCACCTGTTCAGGCGGGCTCCTCTATTATGCCGGGAAAAGTTAATCCAGTAATCTTAGAGTGTGTTAAACAAGTTGCAGTAAGAGTTATGGCAAACGATGTAGCAATAAACTTTTCAGCATCTCACGGACAGTTTGAATTAAATGCACTTGCACCGTTGATTGTACATACTACTTTAGAATCTCTAGAAATTCTAACAAACGCAGTTGAAATTATGGTTGAAAAATGTGTAAAGTTCATTAAAGCTAATCCAGAAGTTTGTATGAAGTATCTTGAAAAAAGTCCTGCCCTTGTGACAGCAATCGCTCCATACATAGGATACGATAAAGCCGCAGAAATAGCTAAGGAAGCTATGAAAAACAACAAAACTATAAAAGAGGTTTTGCTGGAAAAAGGGTTTAGTGAGGAGGAATTGAATTCTATTTTGTCTTGTAGAGAATTAGTAAAACCGGGAATTGCTGGAGAGGGTAAAGTAAGTAGAAATATAGTAAGCAGGGTGTACAAAGAATGATTGTAGAACCTCTGAAATTTTATATCCCACCAAATTCAGGAGTAGATTTTATTGCAGAAAATATTGAAAATACAGTTAAAAATGGAGATGTTATTGCGGTGTCTAGTAAAGCTATATCCTACTCTGAAGGAAGGCTTGTAAAATTATCGGAGATAAAGATAAGCGAAGAAGGAAGAAATTTAGCTGAAAAATATTCTTTAAGACCTGAATTAGCAGAGTTAATTCTTAGAGAGGCTGAAGAAATAGTGGGTGGAGTAGATGGATTTGTTTTAACGATAAAATTTGGAATGCTTTGCCCAAACGCTGGAATAGATATTTCAAATGCGCCTTCAGGTTTTGCAGTTTTATATCCTGAAGATCCTTGGGATTCAGCAAAAAAACTCAGAAAAAAACTTAGTACTTTTAGAAAAAAAGTTGGTGTAGTCATAACAGACAGTAGAATTCTTCCCCTAAGGAGAGGGGTTTCAGGTGTAGCAATTTCATACTCTGGAATTATTGGAATTGAGGATTTGAGAGGGAAAAAAGATATTTACGGTAACTTAATAAGAAGGACTTTTAGAAACGTTGCAGATATGGTTGCTAACGTCGCAACACTTGTTATGGGTGAATGTGATGAAATGGTTCCTGCTGTTGTACTTAGAAATCATCCTGTTAAACTTGGCGATAATGATCTCAAACCATACATTGGGTTAGATGAATGTCTATACGGAAAACTAATTAATTTTAAGTCAATAATTTAACTTATGTTTGTAGAACCATTTGTTGGTTTTGCACTTGGAGATGCTTTTGGAGCCGTATTTGAAGGTTTATCTGAAAATGAAGTTAAAATAAGGCTTAAATACTTTGAAAAGAAAGGAAAAATAGTTTCCTGTTTAACAGATGACACTATTCAAATGCTAACTCTTGCTAAGTCTTTAATAAGCACAATATACTTTAATCCATCTGATTTTGCTGATAGATTAAAAGAAGTTGAAATTTCGAGAATTGGTCCCACAAGCTCAAAAGCCATTGAAAGACTTAGGTTAGGTTATTCTTGGAGAGATTCTGGAATAAACTCGAACACTTGCGGTTCTGCTATGAGGGTTATGCCAATTGGATTGCTTTATTCTTTTAATTCAAATTTGGTTGAAGAATATGCTGTTTTGCAGAGTATTATAACTCATAAAAACAAAGAAGCTATAGCTGCAAGTGTAGCTTTAGCTTTAGCATATTCGTATGTTTTTAGAAATAAACAAAGTAAACTTGAACAAATAGTAGATAGAGTTAGAGAGTACGATGTATATACTTCAATTCTTATTGAGAGGGCTTTAGATGGTGAGTACGTTTACAAATGTACAAATCTCGCTTTTGATGTTGTTTCTACAGCTATTCAATGTTATCTTTATTCTGAAAATTATTCGGATTGCATTTTGAACTCTGTCAAGTATGGTGGAGACACTGATAGTATCGCAGCAATTGCCGGTGGTTTAAAAGCCTTGGAATGCAAACCTGAATTACCGTTCGAATTGGATGTAGATGGATTGGATGAAGTAAAAAACACGGCTAAAAATCTTTGGAAAGTTTACAAATTTATACGTTAGTTGGTTTTAACCTTGATTTTCCGGGAGGCAAGAACTTGGCTACTTCGTCTGGAGTTGCTATACTTCTAACTACATGGTCGTTTTTTGACATCTCTATCAACTTCTTGGCTATAAGTATTGAAATTTCGTTTTGAGGTAGGTCTCCTATCTCAATTTCAACAAAGTAGTCGCAATACTTTTTAACAGCAGTAACTGGCCCTCCAAATAATCTTAATTTTGAGAGCTCTACACCAATTGCGCAGTTTAATGAGACAGTAAGGTAGTTTCTTTTTCCCTCTATGTAGAAGCTACCCCTTGCAAGATACTCACCATGTTTTGCTGCTTTTTTTACTTGTTCTGGTTTTACATAGTAAACTTCTCCACTGTACTTCCCTTCCTTCCATAAAGATGAGTACGTAGCTGCAAATTCTGCAGCCTCTTTTATACTTGTTTCTGGTGCTATTTGACCTTTTTTTAATAAAACAGCTGGAGCTCCGGGAGTTTGTGTATGGAAAAATAAATCGTCTTTTTCCATGTATTTTGATACTATCTCTTCATTCATTTTAGCATTTCTACCGCCTATAACCAAGAAACCATCAGAAGTTATAAACCATCTGAACTGTTCGTACCATTCTCTTTTTCTAATTATTCTAATGCTTTTGGCCAATCTTTTTGCTTCCAATTCTTCAGCCTTCTTCATATCTTCTTTCGTTTTTTCTATTGCTTTTTTCAGCCCCTCTATTTTAGATCTTATTTTCTTTGCTTTGTCGTAGTATTCATCAGCTATTTGAGGTAGTGTTTTATCAAGCTTTAATTCGATTTCTACACCATCCAATAAAACAGTTACACTGTTTTTTTCAGGATTTATCCTTTTAACTATTTGTGATAACTTTGAATTTTTAACGATCTCTTTTATTTCACTCCAACTCTTCTCTTCTCTCGCCTTTAAAAATGCTGAATGTATAGCTTCAACTTTTTTCCAACTCTCATAAATAAAATCACCAGTCCTTCTATACATTTCAGCTTCTCTCTCAAATTCTTTCAATTTTTCAAGTTGGGATTTCAATCTAGCTTTTAACTTTTCAATTTCTGGATTTTTTTCTTTTTTTTCACTTTCCTTTGCAAGCAATTTTGCATAGTACTCGTCGAGAGCATCGTTAAAAGTTTCAAAATACTTCTTCTCATAATCTTTGTAGTATTCAAGTTCTATTGGTAGTACGTCAATGTATTCACCATCTTTTAAAACTATATGTGGTTTAAACTTGCCTTCAAAAATTACACTAAAAATTTCATTTATTTTTTCAGCAATTAACTCTATTTCATCTTTTTCTAACTCCTTAGCTTTCTTCTTCTTGTTTATTCCTGCTCTAAGACAGACTTCTTCAGCATAAAGTCCTCCAAGACCATTCATTGCTAAAACTCTTACGATTTCTCTATCTCTTTCTCTCTCGCTTTTTATTATTTCTTCGAGCTTCTCTACGTTTAATTCAAGGGGAGTAATTCTTTGTTCTGGAAATTTGTAAACTTCTCCGGCTTTGAAAATTCCTGAAATTAGCGGCATTATTATTTTGAAGTTTTCGTCACAAAGTATAACGTTTCCTTTTGAAAAAAATTCAGCTACGACTTTGTACGTTTTTTCTTCCTTGTATCCAAATGTTATTATAACGACTCTATCGAAATCATGTTGTTCTATTTTTTCCACCTTAAATCCTTCTAAGTGCTTTCTCATAAGCATTGCAAAGCTTGAAGGTAAGCGTGGAGCTTCTTTTGGAAACTTTGTAGTGTGTATTCTTTTTCCAGCTTCTAAAACGAGATCTACTCTGCCACCTTTTCTTAACTTAAACCTGATTTCCCATGGTAAATGGTGGTAAACTTTCTCTACTCTTGCCCCTTCAAGTTTTTTTAACTCCGTAACGCAAGCTCTTATATCTACTGCACTCATCGAATCCTTTGGCATTGGGTTTTTTTACTTTCGTTCAACTATTATTTCTATCGCTTTTAAACGAAAGTTTAAATAATGTTTAAAACTACATTTCCCCTTAGGGGGTGATCCCTTTGGGAATAATGGAAAAACTGATTGGAAGCAAATCTCAGAAGTACTCTCCTCCTGAATATGAGGAACTTGATCTCTCGGAGTATGAAACTGAAATAGAGGGTGAAGCTGAAACTTTTGTTAAAGTTGCAGAAGTAACTGGGTTGTCCGAGATTGCAGAAGTTAGGAGGCAAATTTACGAAGGTAATATAGTAATAGTAGACGTTGCTTTGCTTAGGCATGATCAGCTAACTCTTGATAGAATTGTAAAAGATTTGAAACAGTTGGCTGAAGACGTTAAAGGAGACGTAGTGTGGCTTGGAGAAGAGTATTTAATAGTGACTCCAACTGGTATAAAGATTGATAGAAATAAGATAAAAGGCATAAACAAAGATTAGCTATGGTGGAAATAACTTGTCCTTCTTGTGGTAAGAGGACAGAACTTGTAATATTGGAGTACGATGTACCTTACTTTGGAAAAATAATGCTTACGTCTATCAACTGCAACTGCGGATTTAAGCACAATGACTGCATAGTTCTTGGAGTTAAAGATCCAGTAAGATACAGTATAAAAGTTGGAGATGACTTGTTTGCAAAAGTAATTCGTTCAACATCAGGGACTATAAGAATACCAGAAATCGGTGTAACTATTGAACCGGGACCAGCATCACAAGCATTCATTACAAACGTTGAGGGGATTTTAGACAGAGTTAGAGATATAGTTCTAATGGCTATGAGGTGGAGAAGAGAGGAGGGAGACGAAAAGGCTGTAAAGAAATGCGAAGAAATACTTGAAACAATAGATGATGCTATAAATGGAAAGAAAGAACTAACTCTAATATTGGAAGATCCACTTGGCAATAGCATGATAGCCAGTAGAAAAGCGGAAAAAACAATTTTAAGCAATAAAGAAGCGAAAGAATTGAAAATGGGTATGACTATTATGGATATTTCTGGAATGAGTGAAGAGGAGTTTGAAAATCAATAGTTTATGTTTTCAAGTATTTTCCTGAGTAAAGTTCTTTCTAACTCATTCTTAGATTTTCTGTACATTCTCTCAATTATTAGTTCTGGTGTACTTCTGCCAAGCTTACCGAATATTGGTTGTCTATTTACTATTAAATTAAAATTTTCATCTAAACCTCTGGCCTCTATCCCATCCACTCTGGCAAAATGTAGTCTCTCTTTTAGTTCTTTTCCGAGATGGCTGACAATTACTACAAAATGTCCTTTTTCGTAAGCAACTTTTAACAATTCTGCAATTATAGATACAGCAGCTCCCGGCTCTGTAATTGCCTCAAACTCATCTATAAGTATTAGATTTTTCCCTTCTGAAGCTACTGCTTTTACAAAAGATTTTACTGCACTTTCAAAAGCTCCAGCTCCAAGTACACCCCTCTTCTTTTTGAAAAAGTATATACCGTCAAAAACATTTATCCATGCTTTTTTCGCTTTGACAGGAAATCCCATTTGACCCATTATTTGAACTTGTGCTATTAATTCAAGAAGAGACGTTTTTCCTCCACTGTTAGCTCCAGTAAGTATAACTACTCTACCCTTTGATATTGGAGAATCACCAACGCTATATGTTATAGGCTGAGGATCTTTTATAAATAAATGTTTTCCATCAATAAATGCAGTATAGTCAGCAATTTCTGGAAAAACATTTCCAATTTTTTTTATTGCTGAAGATAGTTCTATATTTTTTGCAGTTTCCAATTCTCTTAAAAAGCCACTGTAGTTTTCAATTATCTCCTTTGATATCGTTTTACAAACTTTGTACATTTCAATATGTACTTCGTTTTCGAGCTCCTCGCATATATGCTTTAATCTAATTTCATTTAAGCTTACTGGATATGTATGGGAGAACAAACCAGAAACTTCAATTTTAAGTTTATCTTCCAGCTCTTTTTCACATCTTAGAATTTCTTCCGCTATTAATTCTTCCACATCTCTTAAAATCGAAGTATCTCCTTTCATAACTTCAAGAATCTTTTTTCCTCTAAGTATTATTTCAAGATCAGAAATTCTTTTTTCAATTCTTAAGTTTAGCTCTATTAGAGCCTCATTTATCGTTTCTTCTACCATACTAACTTTTTCAAGTTTTTTAAACACATCTCTTGAATTTTCAATCAACTTAATGATTTTGTCTGTATTTTTTGCTTCAACTCCCGCACTTTTAAGATAGTTTGATAGATTGGCTATACTTTTGTAATTTTGGAGAAAACTCTCAACAACTTTTTCAGGACAAACCACACTACAGGCAAGTAATTTATCATTTTTTTCACATGCCCTCTCCAATATTAGCTTATCTTCATCTGTAAATCTAATAAATTGAGAACCGATCATTATTCCTTCAACTGAACTATCTTTTACTTGAAATCCAAAATATTTTAACTTGACTATTTTTGAATATACCAACCTGGGATCAATTTTTACGTCCACATTTACGTCTTCAAGCTTTTTACTGCAAAAAGGATTGTTTTTAATCCAACTCTGAATTTCAATTATTTTTTCAGGATTACTATGAACTTTGAGCTTTTTTACACTCTCCTTGCATGATGTAACCTCTTTTTCTACGCATCCTAATATTTTTTTATATATTGATTTACTGTCTCCACCCAATTTCATTTTGCTTATCGAATTTTTATTTTTTAGGTACATCTACCTACAAGTTTTAAAGCTCTTTTTTCAACTTTGTCTATAAGCTTCTCTTCGTTTATGTTTTTAAGTTCTCTATCCTTCATAAGAACTTTTCCTCCTACTATGGTATCTCTAACTTCAAATCCGTAAGTTGAGTACACAATGCTGTATATTGGATTGTATAGTGGTGTATAGCTTAAACTCTTTTCCAATACTACTAAATCAGCAACATACCCTTCCCTTATCTTTCCCCCCTTCAACTTCAAAGCCCTATATCCATTCTCAGTAGCAGACTTAAAAACTATCTCCGCACCAAACTCCGGCATACTTCTATGGACTTTCTGTA
>JALSLC010000014.1 GCA_026988525.1 Archaeoglobaceae archaeon | reverse complement strand
GGAACTTCAATAACCATAAAGTCTTCTGCCACAACAACATTTTCGAATATCTCTTTAGCTTCGCTTAACAAAACACTTGCATCTTTGTACCTTGCACTTATGTGAGTTAAAACCAGCTTTTTAACGTTCGCCTCCTTAGCCACTTTTGCAGCCTCCTTAGCTGTAGAGTGCTTGGTTTCTACCGCCCAATCCTGCAAGTCTGAAGTAAAAGAAGAATCGTGTATTAGCAAGTCTGCGTTTTTAGCAACTTCTACAACTCTTTTACAAGGCCTCGTATCCCCTGTGTAAACGACCTTTCTTCCCGGTCTTGGTTCTCCAAGAATCATTTCAGGTGTTATAACTTTTCCATCCACCACTACACTTTCTCCTCTCGCAAGCTTAGAATAAATCGGTCCCGGTTTTAATCCAAGCTCTTCTGCTTTTTTTCTATTAAATTTACCTCTTCTTTCATCCTCAATTAAAGCGTAACCGTAACTTTTTACGATATGGTCAGTTTCAAAAGCCATTATTCTAAAATTTCCAAACCTTACGCTTTCACCATCTTTTAGCTCTCTAACTTCTACAGGAAAGCTAAGATTATCATAACCAAAAGCATCAAAAATTGCCTTTAAAAATTCTGGGTTAGGAGAGTAAATTGTTAGTTTTTCCTCTCTATCGTTTAAAGACATAGTTTCTAAAAGGCTGAACAGTCCTATGAAGTGATCAGTATGCAAGTGAGTTATAAAAATTGCGTTTAGCTTGAAACCAGTTTTCGCAATCATCATTTGCCTTTGCGTCCCCTCTCCACAATCAAGTAAAACTCTGTACTGTCCAAATTGAATAAATATTGCGGAAGGATTTCTTTCAACGCTTGGTATAGTTCCAGATGTGCCAAGAAAAACGACTCTCAGCATCATGTCAACTCTACGCTCTCTTTCCACTCAGGTATTCTGACTTTAAAACCCCTCGCTCTCAGCATTTCCGCAAATTTTTGACTCTTTTCCAATTCACCATGAACAACGAAAACTTTCTTTGCCTGAGATTTAGAGGCCCAGTTTAATAAGAAATCTCTACCTGCGTGTGCCGAAAATCCGTTTATAGTATATATTTTAGCTTTTACTGCTACCTCCTCTCCATATATTCTTACTTTTTTCGCTCCGTCAACAATTCTCCTACCCAACGTACCCTTAGCCTGATAACCTACAAAAACTATACTGCTCTCTTTTCTCCACAAGTTGTGTTTTAGATGATGTTTTATTCTACCCCCATTGCACATCCCACTTCCTGCAATTATCACAGCCCCACTCACCTCGTTTATCTCTTTTGACTCATCAACACTTCTTGTGAACCTAAGTTTTGGTAAGTAAAACGGATTTTTTCTTTTTGATTCCTCATAAACTTTATCGTTGTAAAGCTCTCTATGCCTCATGAATATTTCAGTTATGTCTATCGCTAAAGGGCTATCTAAAAATACAGGACAGTCTGGAATTTCACCTCTCTCATAGAGATCGTGCAGAACGTACAGAATTTCCTGAGTTCTTTCGAGAGCGAATGAAGGTATTACAACATTACCTCCAGATTTAATAGTTGAATTCACAGCATTTTTCAACTCTTCTATGCTTTTTTCTAAGCTTTCATGATTCCTATCTCCGTAAGTTGATTCAACGACCAAGTAATCACATTTTTCAGGCATATCAGGCTCCTTTATTATCAGCTTTGGTTTTTCCCCTAAGTCTCCAGAAAAAGTAATTTTATCGTTTATTTCAACAAAAGAAGAGCCTAAAACGTGTCCAGCATTTCTCATTCTAAACTCATACTTATCAACATAAAATGGCTTGTTGTAATAAACTACTTTCCATTTAAGTTTAAAGCAATCTTTGACATCCTCCTCCGTATATAGTGGTTTTACCGGCTTTAGTCCTCTCCTCAAGTTCTTTTTAGTTTGAGTTTTAGCCTCTTCCTCCTGTATTTTTGCTGAATCTTTGAGCATGTGTTCTGCTATAACTTTGGTTGCTCCAGTAGAGTAAATTTTTCCACTAAAACCGCATTTAACTAACTTTGGCAATAAGCCTATGTGATCTATGTGAGCATGAGTTATAACCACAGCATCTACGCTTTCACAATCGAACGGAAATGGTCTAAAATTTCTTTTTTCAACACTGCCCTGAAACATGCCACAGTCTATTAAAATTCTAAAATCGTCTTCAAGCATAAAACAGGCACCAGTTACAGTTCTCGCTGCCCCATATAAGTGTAACTTCATGAATGTTATTACTCCATACACTATTTTTGCTTTTTTGAAAAAGACATTTAAAATTGATATAGTAGAATAATAAAGAAGGATAATCACATGGAACGCAGACTTCTGGGATAAAGGTATCATGTCGTAAAACTAATTTAAAATTCAACGAGATTTAAAAATTTAACAAAAAAACAAAAAAAACTTTTTAACCTGAAGTAGTAATTAAATTTAATGCTTTTCGATCCAGAAAGTGTGGCGGTAGTGGGTGCAACACCAAAAAAAGATAAAGTTGGTTATGCTATATTAAAAAATCTCCAAAATTTTAAAGGGAATGTTTACGCCATAAATCCAAAGTATAAAGAAATTCTTGGATATCCATGCTATCCATCTATTCTTGAAGCTCCAAAAGTAGATTTAGCAATAATTGTAGTTCCAGCTAAAGTTGTCAATTCAGTTTTAGAGCAATGCGGACAAAAAGGTGTTAAATATGCTGTAGTAATTTCTGCAGGTTTTAAAGAAAGTGGAAGAGATGGAGCAAAACTCGAAGAAGAGATGGTAAAAATATGTAAAAAGTACAACATAAAACTTGTAGGACCAAATTGCTTGGGAATAATAAATACACACAATGGCTTAAACGCTACTTTTGCAAAAACTATGCCAAAACCGGGAAATATCGCATTTCTTAGCCAATCCGGTGCATTTATAATTGCAGTTATGGAATACTTCAAAGGCTTTGATGAAGGTTTCAGTAAAATAGTTTCTATGGGTAATAAAGCAGTCTTAGATGAAGCAGATATAATTGAAATGCTAAAAAATGACCCATTCACCGATGTAATAATGCTATATATAGAAGGAATACCTGATGGTAGAAAGTTCATGGATGTAGCAGAAAAAATTAGTAAATTAAAACCAATAGTTGCAATGAAAAGTGGTAAAACAGATGCAGGTGCAAGAGCTGCAAGCAGTCACACAGGCAGTATTGCTGGAAGTTATCAGGCCTGTTTAGCTGCTTTTAGGCAGTCAGGAGTTATTTCTGCTAATTCTCCAGAAGATTTGTTCGATATAGCAAGACTCTTTTCTAAGTATAAAAATGTAGAGGATGGTGTAGCAATTGTCACAAATTCTGGAGGACCGGGAGTAATGGCAGCAGATGCAATAGAAGAATATGGACTTAAGTTGGCAAACTTTAGTAGGGAAACTATTGAAAAATTAAAAAGCTTTTTACCTGCTGGAGCAAATGTTTACAATCCAGTAGATGTTCTCGGAGATGCCGATGCTGAAAGATATATTAGAGCTATCGAATGTGTTGCTGAAGACAACAATGTTGGCTCTATTATTGCAATTACAGTTCCAACAGCCACGCTAAGCTTTGAAGAAGCTTCAAAGTTTAACATAGAAAAACCCTACGTTCTGTGTTTCATGGGGTGGGACAAAAGCGACTTTTTTGATCCTGTAAGAGCTGTAAAAGCCTTATCTTCGCTGTATAGATATTCCGAATTCGTTAAAAGAGGTGAAAGAAAGTATAGAGAGTTTGCATACGATAGAGAAAAAGTAAGAGAAGCTATGAAATCCATAAATCCATTTGACATATTAAGAGCAATAGGAATTCCAACACCTCGCTATGGTGTTGCAAAAACAGCTGAAGAAGCCTTAAGTATAGCGGATAAAATTGGCTATCCTGTTGCAATGAAAGTATTGGGTGATATAGTTCATAAAACAGATGTTGGATGTGTAAAACTAAACGTGAATAGAAGTGAAGTCAAAAAAGCTTTCTTAGAAATAATAGCAAACGCTGAAAGACTTGGAAATGTTAGAATAGAAGGTGTACTTATTCAGGAGATGGTTGAAGGTGGTAAAGAAGTAATAGTGGGTATGAAAAGAGACCCAAACTTTGGCCCATTAATGATGTTTGGTCTAGGGGGGATATATGTAGAAGTGTTTAAGGACGTAACTTTCAGAATTGCCCCTATAAGTGAAGATGAGGCAATTGAAATGATAAAAGAAGTGAAATCGTATAAACTACTTAAAGGAGTTAGAGGTGAAAAACCGAGTGATATTAAAGCTATTGCTGAAGTAATAATGAAATTAGCTCAACTAAGCTTAGATTTTCCGGAAATAGTTGAAATGGAAATAAATCCGCTAAGGGTTTTTGAAAAAGGTTGTAGTGCATTAGATTTTAAGATTAATGTTAAATGAGGTGGTGGTATGAAAAGTTTGCTCGTTTCATCAATAGATGAGTACTCTGGAAAAAGTGGAATAATTTCTGCTCTCGGAAATATATTTGTAGAGAGAGGCTACAAAATAGGGTACTTTAAGCCCTTTTCAACTTTTGATGATGTGGATGTAGAAGTTATAAGAGATATACTCTCACTTAAAGATGATGAAGAGCTAATTTGTCCCATAAAAATAGAAAGTTACGCCGAATTCATGCTCTCATCAGACCCAGTTGAATTAAGGAAGAAGGTTATAGATTCTTTTTCAGAAATTGCAAAAAATAAAGACGTTGTATTCATAGAAGGATCTATGGGATACTTTGCTGGAGAAGCGGTAGGTTTAAGCGATATAGATGTTTCATCCATGCTTTCCTCCAAAATACTAATGGTGGCAAAGTACATAGGAGATTTCACAATAGATAGGTTACTGTCTGCATCAAAAATAATGGGTGACATGATGGCAATTATAAATTTAGTGACTGGCTTTAAAAGAACGTACTTTGGAACAATTGCCTCTAAAATACTAGAGCCTAATGGAATTAAACTTGTTGGAATGCTTCCAAAAGATGAAATGCTTGCTGGTTTAACTGTGGAAGAAATAAGAAAAGCTCTAAACGGGATTTATTTAGTTGAACCTCAGGAGGACGTACTAATAGAGAACTATCTAATTGGAGCTATGTCTCCACAAACTGCAAGTAGCTATTTCAGGAGATCGAGAAATTCAGCTGTGATTACTGGAGGAGATAGAGCTGATTTACATGCTGTAGCCATTGATGCTGGGATAAAATGTTTAATATTAACTGGAAATTTAGAGCCGCCTTCCACAATAATTGGATTAGCTGAAAAACATGGTGTTCCAATTATTCTCGTAAAAGAAGATACTCTCTCAACAGCTGAAAAACTTGGTAAAGCTTTTGGTAGAGTAAGAATTAGAGGTGAGAAAAAGCTAAAAAGATTTAAAGAAATAGTGGAGCACTACGTAGATATAGATACTATAATTAAGGTTCTCGGTCTTCAATAATTTTTAAGCTTTTGTATATCCTACCTTGCAGTCCATGAAACATTGAGTAGCCTTCAGCGTACTTTTGGTCTATTCCTTTTTTATCAAACGAAACTAAATCTTCTCTGTAGAGAGAATACGGAGAATACCTAGCTACGGGCATAACACTTCCTTTAAAGAGCTTAACTTTAACCCATCCGCTAACTCTTTCCTGAGTTGAATCTATGAATTCATTTAAATCTTTAAACAACGGATCATTAGTTAGTCCATAGTAAACAAGTTCTGCCCACTCACTTTCAACTATTGACTTAAACTTAAGCTCTCTTCTACTTAAAACAAGTTTTTCCAAATCTTTATGTGCTGTAATAAGAACGGTGGCTGCTGGATGTTCATAATTCTCTCTTGCCTTAAATCCAAGAACTCTATCTTCAACCATATCCGTTCTACCAACTCCATGATTTCCAGCAATTTTATTTAAAGTTTTTATTAAACTCAAACCATCCATTTTTTCATCATTTATGGATATAGGAACTCCTTTTTCAAACTCTATTTTAATTATTTCTGGTTCTTCTGGTGCTTTTTTCGGATTGCAAGTCCATTCATATATATCCTCAGGAGGTATATATGAAGGGTCCTCAAGTTTTCCGCCTTCTACACTCCTGCTCCACAAATTTTCATCTATACTGTAAGGTTTATCTTTTGTAACAGGAACTTCAATACCATGCTTTTGTGCATACTCAATTTCCCACTCTCTCGTCAAGTTTAGCTCCCTCATTGGAGCAATTACCTTAAATCCGTACTGGAAAAATATGTTTTCAAATCTGAGTTGGTCATTGCCTTTACCCGTACAACCATGTGCTATTGCCTCTGCACCCTCTTTTTTAGCTATTTCAACTATCTTTTCAGCTATAATCGGTCGAGCCAGAGCTGTTCCGAGAACGTATCCTTCGTAATCACCATTTGCTTTTATAAGCTGAAAAAGAGCCTTTACATATTCTTCCTTAGCATCGATAGTGTAGTGTTTATCAGCATACTTACTACCTTTTTTTTCTGCAACTATTATATCTTCCTCCGGCTGACCAATATCAACAGTTACAGTGATAACTTCATCAAAGCCATAATTTTCTTTGAGTAAAGGTATGCAAACTGTTGTGTCCAAGCCACCAGAGTAAGATAGAACCACTTTACTCATAGAACTCAAGAACGTAATACTGCTTAAAAAAGTTTTTTAATTAATTAAACAAAACTTGCAATGCTAATTAAACCAAAACTAATTAAAACGAAAAACAACTTTAAAATGAGCGATGATGAGTGGGCCCCTCTGAGTCAATCGATGATGAGGGTATTGAGTTCTGAGCTCTAAACTTCAAAACTTTCTCTAACAGCCTTGTTAAATGCAACTTCACAAATACCTCTTATCTGCATTGAAATACATAGTAATTCTCCACTTGCAACTTTTTGTAATTGTTCTGCTGCATTTATCGTTTCTTCTGCAAGATTTACATCACTATTGACATAAGAACAGTATGCATTTTCAAAAAGTCTCTTAGCCTCAGAAATTACTGGAATATATGTAGAAAAACCATCAGGATTTACAGAAGCTTTAACTGAGAAACTGTAAACTAAATCTGCTATATCTTCCATGTGCTTAGATATAGTTCTTACACCAAGCATAAATCTTAATTCGTCCCAATCTGTTGGGCATGAAAACTCTTTTAATAGTTTATTTACTTTCCTGACTGATAGAATATACATTCTGTCAGCATCTCTCTCCAATTTTATAATATCTTTAAACTCCCTCGAATCTCTTTTTTTCAATCCTTTTTTCAATAATTGAAACATGTTCGAAACTATTTGAGAGAGTCTGTTCATAATTTCATCTAAGTTAGCTTCAGCTATACATTTTAAAATAACTCTGTTTTCACTTGCATCAATTATTTCAAGACCCATTAAGTTCCTCACAATATCACTTATTCTCATTATAGAACAATTGTTAAAATCTCCCTCAAGGATTATTTCATCCAATCCTTGAACATAAACAGAGTGCATAAACCTTTTTAAAAAGTTATAATCACATCTCGGTAATTTTATTTTACCTCTTAAGATGTGATGAACATTCTTTGGATGAATGCGTATATACCTAGAATCAACATGTAATATTAATTCATCACCTTTTTTCAAAGAGTTTGCATCTACCCAGCTTTTTGGCAGGCTCACCATGTAACTTGAGCCGCCAATAAGCTGTAGTTTTCTAATTTCCATAATTTTTGCTATCTTAATACTATTATAAGTCTTTTGCTTATGATTTTTGTATATATAATATTAATTTATTTTAGAAAAATTAAATATAGTTTGTTAATTTCTAAAATAATTATCTAATACCAAACCACATTCAGTTCTAATTTTATTTAGAAAAAATACTTTCAGAAGACACATTTATTAATCTATATTATAAGTTCTGAATTGTGAAATTAATTAAAAAAGACCCCGTATTCACAGTATTAGTAGCAATAGCTATAATATTTGTAATTTTAAAACCAGAAGAAGTTAAAAATTACTGGAAATTTGTAGATTGGAAAACTATAATTTCATTAGCTGGGTTGATCGTTGTAACTACGAGTATAAAGGAGAGTGGTATTCTACACCTTATTTCAAAAAGAGCTGTATATAAGGTAGGAAGTGAAAGAAAATTGGCTTTTTTATTAATTTTTTTATCGATGTCTCTTTCTGCAATTATAACAAACGATATAACTTTACTTGTGTTAGTACCTATGACTTTAACAATATCAGATATAACTGAAGTCAACTTAGAGAGATTTATAATTTTTGAAACTATAGCCGTAAACGTTGGATCTGCTTTAACTCCAATAGGAAATCCACAAAATCTGTTTTTGTGGTACCTTTGGGGTGTGTCTTTCTTTGGCTTCTGCATGGAAATGTTGCCACTTGTAGCTCTATGCACACTATTTTTACTCTTTTTTGTTTTTTTTAGTTTCAAAAACGTCGAGTTAAAAATGAAGAGATTGAAAACTACAAAAGTAAATAGAAACCTTTCAATTGTTTCAGTGGCTCTCTGCATACTGTATATAGCTGCCTTAGAGCTTAAACTTGAGCTGTATGCTTTTCTTTCTACAACCATATTTTTTGCAATTTTTTACAGAGATATTTTAAGAAAAGTTGATTGGGCGCTAATAGTTATATTCATTCTTATGTTCATAGACGTTGGTTGTATATCTAAGCTAAAAATAATTAAAACACTCTTAGAAAGTATAAACTTAAACAGTTCCAACGTTTTTCTTATTTCAGCTATTTTGTCGCAAATTATGAGTAACGTACCTGCCACGATGTTAATAACAAAATTTTCATCAAACTGGAGAGCTATAAGTTACGGCGTTAATATGGGTGGGAATGGTTTGATCTTGGCTTCCCTTGCAAACTTAATATCCCTAAGATATACAAAAAACAATTTTTTAAAAAATTTTCAGAAGTATTCAATTGTTTACTTTCTCATAACTTTAACTGCAACGTACATAGTTTTCTTCAGATAGAATTCGTCAATCAACTATTTTAAAAATTAAAAATGTCGAAAAAATATATCATACCTAAAATCAACTATCTACCATGGGGGCTGTAATTGTCGGAGCTGTTAGAACTCCAGTAGGTAAATTCGGTGGTTCACTTAAAGATTTACAGGCTTACGAACTTGGAAGTATAGCTATAGAGGGTTTGTTGAAAAAATTAAACATTATTCCAATTGAAAGCTACAAGTACTATCCATCAAAACTCGATAAAAATTGTTTTCTTGACGAATACTATCAAAAACTAAAGTGTGACATAGCAAACGGAAAAGAGATAGATATTGGATGCGTGGTAATGGGGAATGTTCTGCAAGCTTCTCAAGGGCAAAATCCTGCCAGACAGGCTGCAATATACGCTGGAATACCAAAAACTGTGTATGCTTATACAGTAAACATGGTTTGTGGTAGTGGTCTCAAATCCATAATTCTTGCCAGCCAAAGTATAGAGTGCGGGGAGTGTAAAGCAGTAATAGCTGGAGGAATGGAATCGATGAGTAATGCACCTTATGCTCTCACAAAGGCGAGATGGGGTTATAGGATGTTTAATAGTGAAATAGTAGATCTAATGGTTTTTGATGGTTTGTGGGAGAAATTTTACGGATACCACATGGGGTTAACAGCTGAAAACATAGTAGAAAAGTACAACATAAGTAGAGAAGAACAAGATAAACTTGCGTATGAAAGCCACAAAAGAGCAATATCTGCTATAGATAGTGGAAAATTTGAAGAAGAAATAGTACCAGTAACTACAAAGAAAGGTATTGTAAATATAGATGAACATCCAAGAAGAGACACAAGCTTAGAAAAACTATCTAAGCTACCACCAGTTTTCAAAAAGGATGGAACTATTACTGCTGGAAATGCAAGCGGAATTAATGATGGTGCTGCTGCATTGCTTATTATGGATGAAGACTACGCTAAGGATTTAAAACTAAAACCAATGGCAAAAATAGTTTCCTACGCTTGCTCAGCAATAGATCCTGCATATATGGGGTTATCTCCAGTTCCAGCTGTAAAAATGGCCTTAGAAAAGGCAGGATTAAGTATAGATGATATAGACCTATTTGAATTAAATGAGGCTTTTGCGGCACAAGCTATAGCTTGTATAAAAGAGCTTGAATTAGAAGACAAGATGAATATAGTAAACGTAAATGGAAGTGGTATTAGCTTAGGACATCCAATAGGTGCTACTGGAGCAAGAATTACTGTAACTTTAATTCACGAAATGCAAAGAAGAAATGCAAAATATGGATTAGCTACTCTATGCGTAGGTGGTGGAATGGGAGTAGCAATCATTTTAAAACGTTAAACATGTCATATTATTTTCGGCTACCCTAAAATTTAAATAATGGAACATTGTACTGTGGAAACATGAAAATAGCGGCTACAACAGTAAAAGGTGGACTCGACGATACGATTATAGATATATTTGGCAGAGCACCTTACTTTACTATCGTCGAGGTAGATAATGGAAAAATTTTGGATGTAGAAGTTGTGAAAAACGATAACGCAGCAGCAAGCGGTGGAGCCGGAATAGCGGCAGCACAGCTAATGATAGAAAAGGGTGTTTCTTCAGTACTTACTGGAAGAGTTGGTCCCAATGCGTTTAACGTATTATCCTCAGCTGGAATAAATGTTTACGATGCCGCAGGTCTTAAAGTTAGAGATGCTATAGAAAAACTGCTTAATGGAGAACTTGAAACTGTGGCATCACCCGGTAAAGGAGGAGGCATGGGTAGAGGTATGGGCAGAGGAAGAGGTGGCGGAAGAGGGATGGGTAGAGGGTGGATGTGAAAATGAAAATAGCAGTAGCCTCTGGTAAAGGAGGTACTGGAAAAACTACAGTTTCCGCCAATCTTTCGGCTGTTACTGGCATAAAACTCTACGATTTTGATGTTGAAGAGCCAAATGCCAAAATTTTTTTTAAAGGAAATGAAAAAAGCAGAGATGTATATAGGCCAGTACCTGAAGTAAAGGAGAATTGCACACTCTGCGGTGTTTGTAGAGAAGTTTGCCAATACAATGCAATCGTTGTACTAAAAGACTCTATAATGATATTTCACGAAATATGCCATAGCTGTGGAGCTTGTGTGTATCTATGTCCAGAAAAAGCTATGGATGAAGTAAAAAGAAAAATAGGTGAAATAATAGATGTATATAAAAATGGAAAATGTATATTAACTTATGGAAAGATGGACATAGGAGAAGTATCGCCAGTCCCAATTATAAAAGAAATGAAAAAAGATATGGAAAAAAATGCTATAATTGATTGTCCTCCGGGTGCTAGTTGCCCCATGGTTGAGAGTGTTAAAACAGCAGATTTCGTTGTACTTGTTGCTGAACCTACACCTTTCAGCTTTCACGATTTAAAAATTGCAGCAAACGTAGTTAAAGAGTTGAAAAAACCTTTTGGAGTAGTGATAAATAAGTACGGTCTTCCATACAATATCGAAGAGAGATGTAAAAAAGAAAATTATGAGATAATTGGGAAAATACCATTTGATAGAAAATTTGCAGAAAAATATTCAAAAGGTGAACTTATAAAAGATAAAGAAATGTTTGGTGAGATATACGATAGGATACTTGAAATCTTGTAGGTGATACAATGCTAACTGCTGAAAATCCTTTAAGATTGACAATTATAAGTGGTAAAGGCGGAACCGGAAAAACTACGGTTTCAGCACAGTTGGCTTATAGAATATCAAAAGTTAGAAGAATAGTTCTTGCCGACTGTGATGTAGATGCTCCAAATTTACATATACTCCTAAAACCAAAAATTTTAGAAGAAAAAGAGTTTATTGGAATGAAGAAGGCAAAAATCGATTCAAGTAAATGCACAAACTGTGGTCTGTGTTACGAACTCTGCAGATTTGATGCTATAGTTGAAGATTCCGGATACTATATTGATTCAACAAGTTGTGAAGGTTGCGCTCTCTGCTATCATGCATGTCCAGAAAAAGCAATAGAAATGATTGAGGAAACAAGAGGTAAAATTTACATATCCGAAACCAAATTGGGTCCATTTGTTCATGCAATTCTATTTCCCGGTGAAGAAAACAGTGGAAAACTTGTTATGGAAGTGAAAGAGCTTGCTAAAGTAGAGGCTGAAAAAAGTGGTGCTGCCGCAATAGTTGTCGATGGAGCTCCCGGAATAGGATGTCCGGTAATTGCATCCTTAGCAAATACAGATTTGGCAATAGTAGTTGCTGAACCAACGCTATCTGGCTTATCCGATATGATAAGAGTTTTAGAGTTGACAGAACACTTCAGAATCAGCAGTGTTGTTATGATAAACAAATTCGACCTAAATATTGATGTTTCCAATAAAATAGAAAGGTTATGTAAAGAAAAAGGTATAGAGATAGTTGGAAAAATACCTTTTGATGATAGTATCCCCGAACAAATGTCTAAGTTAGAATTTCCTTTCAAAGGAAGAGCTGCAGAGGAAATAGAGAATTCCTGGGATACAATAATGGATATAGCAATGAATTCTAAATGAAACTACAAAGATATCACTATGTTTATTTCTTCATACCTTACAATGGGTTTCTTTCTGTTTCTCTTTCCGCTATCATCAAATTCAATAAGCCCTATACTCCTCAAGTGCTTTAAATCTCTCATGACCGAGGATCTATTTCTGTTTAAGATTCTCGCCAGTTCGTATATACTCTTTGGATTTCTTTCCTTAATTACTTGTATTAGTCTTAATCTCTCCTCTGTGAGTATTTTTCTAACAAGGTCTAAGTCATCTTTATTTACACGAATTTTGAAACTTGACATGTTGCCTCAAAGACCAACAAGATATATATCTATAATTTATAAAAATTCATAAAGAATTATAACAGTTATGCAACTGATAAGAAAGTCATTATCGCAAGAACCAAAATTAGTAATAGTATAGTTAAATAGCCAATAAACCCTATTTTTTTAGACCTCATGTATTCACCAATAGTATCAGTTATAGTTACTACGAGAGTTGTAAAAAGAAAAAGTAAAATAAATTCAATTGATAAGGGTAATTTTTTGGGTGAAAAATGCTCCCATATTTTCATAGTGTAGTAAAATACAGCGACAAATTCAATAGCTATTGCAGCCATTTGAAGAGATGAAGTCTTTTTCTGCAGTTCAAGATATTCCCTATTTCTTAAAGTATCAAGTCTTAAAGACATCAAACTAAACAAATCTCTTAAACCGCTTAAGGTTTGTTTAAATTTATCTTCGTATCTTTTTAAAATTTCAAGTTTTTCTTCATGCGAACCTAAGTATATACCTATCTCACGAGTTAAATTCTCATACCTCATTAGAGATTCATAGTACCTTTCAACAGCATCTCTATATCTTGAAAACATAGAAAAAAATTGACTATGGTATTCTGAGAGTTCATCCATCGTTTTTTCGAGATCTAAAATGTTTTTTCTAACTGCTTCAAGCGAAACCTTGGAGATGTACTTAAGTATGTTGCTTTCGAACTTTGAAAGGTTCATAGCCTCATTAAAACATTTTTCAAAGTAATTCTCTAAGAAAGTATATTCTGCAAACAAAGCTGGAAGGTAGTCGTAAACTAAGTTCTCCGAAATTTTACATTTCAAAAAAAGAGTGTGTCCATCAAAACTATACGTGCCAAACTTAAAGCTATTTTCCAATTCCTTAGATACTGTTACTACTTTAAATTTTATACACCCATCGAGGTCAAAATTGATAAAAAACAAGCAATTTCTATATTTTCCAGCACCATAACTATCTTTTACACAGTATAAGGTATGGCTTCCTTTTTTTATATCACAATTTCTAATAAATTCTTCAAATTTTTTTCTAAATGAAGGTGTGTCTGGTGCAACACAGTAAATAAATTCCACGCTCTAATGCACGAGCGTACAATATAAATAATTTAGACGATACGTTTATATACTCTCAAAAAGCTTGCAAAATCACTCTCAAGGTGACAAGATATGAAGTCTGTTTATGCGTACGTTAGAGAAGCATGGAAAAATCCATGGGAAGGGTTCGTTGGAGAGCTAATGTGGGAAAGATTACAAAAGTGGAGAAGAGAACCAGCAGTTGTTAGAATAGAGAGACCAACAAGAATAGATAGAGCTAGATCACTTGGATACAAAGCTAAAAAGGGCATAGTAGTTGTAAGAGTTAGAGTTAGAAGAGGTGGAAGAAGAGCTACCAGGCCAAACAAGGGTAGGAAAACTAAAAACCTCATGGTAAATAGAAGAACTCCTAAGAAGAGTCTTCAATGGATTGCTGAAGAAAGAGCTGCCAGAAAGTACCCCAATATGGAAGTTCTGAACTCATATTGGGTCGGGGAAGATGGAAAGTACAAGTGGTTTGAAGTGATTCTCGTAGATAGAGCGCATCCAGCAATAAAAAGTGATGAACAACTAAGCTGGATATGTAATAAGAGAGGTAGAGTTTTCAGAGGGCTTACAAGTGCAGGTAGGAAGAGCAGAGGTCTAAGAAATAGAGGAAGAGGAGCCGAAAAAGTAAGACCAAGCCTTAGAGCCAATTTCAGAAGAATAGCTGAGTAAATGTTAGTAAATGTTTAAGTAAATTTTTTTATCTTTAATGTTTTAGTTATGAAGTACAAAATCGAAAGAATTGTTGTTTCGGCTGTAGTGCATTCAACTGAAGATATGGAAAAAGTTGGAGAAGCTATTGCCGAGTTGATTCCTTTTGAATTCGAAATAGAAGTCAGTAAAGCTAAGGGCCACTTTGGAAATGAAATGTACTTTTTGGAAGTAGAAATAAAAGATAAAAAAAAGATAAAAGAGTTTTTAAAGTACATTTTAAACAGATTGAAAGAAAGTGAGGAGTTGAAAAGTCTAAAACGAACTTTGGAAGATAGAATTGATCCAAACAATATTTTGCATCTTAGATTTGATAAACAAAAAGCATATTTGGGCGAGATAAGATTAACTAGTAACGACCCGATAGCAGTAAAAGTAAAAATTGTAACCTATCCCTCCAAGAAAGAGTATGCTGTAAAAGTTGTAAGAAATATTATAGAGGAATATACAGGTGAAAATCGTGTACGTTGATTTTGTAAGGTTTACACCAACAGAAACTGATTTGTTTGAAGGTTATGATTTAATTGTGCCTTTCAACAACGATGCAAATAGCGATATTAAAGGTTACCTTGTTAAAGCAAGCAATACATCAGAGTTACAAAAAAAATTGAAAAAAGCCAAGGGATTTGTAGGAGTTATGAGTGAAGATCTTAAAGTAAATAGAGAAGCTGTAATGAGGAGAAAAGTTTGTGTGATATTGGATTTTGAAGGTAGAAAAATTGACTATACAACAATAAAAATGGCTAAGGATAAGGATGTAATTATTGAAGTTTCTCTCTCCAAATTTTTAAGAGTTAAAGGTCTTAAGAGAGCTAAACTTTTAGATGAAACAAGATTACTTCTAAAACTGCTATTAAAGTTTAAAACACCTTTTATATTAACTACTGGAGCTGAAAATCAGTTGGAGGTTAGACCAAGAAAGCAACTTTACAGATTTTTTTACTTTCTTTCAAAAGATGGCGGTATAGATTGTGTAGAGTTAATAAAGTTAGCAAAAGAAAATAGTAATAGAATTTTCAGAAAGCTCGTGGACAAAAAATACATTATGGATGGTATTGAAATCTTAGATGTATGAAAGGTTTGCCACCAACACTAAGGAAAAAGAGGAGATACATTGCTTTTAAAATTATTCCGGAAAAAAAGACAAAAATAACTACAAGACAAATATACAATGAAATACAACAAACGATTCAATCACTATATGGCGAGTGGTATGGGTGTGTTGGACTGAAACTTGAAGTTTTTTATGAAGAAAATTCTGAAGGTATTTTGAGGTGTAGTAGAGATAAAGTTGATGCAACCTTAGCTGCGTTAACACTTATAACAGAAGTTGAAAACACAAAAGTAGCTATAAAAACCTTGGGAATAAGTGGTACTATAAAAGGATGTAAACGCTTTCTCAACGGCAAAGAAATAAATACGGAAAGGTAACCGATTTAATAGATTTCATTTAAGGGAGGTGAATAGTGTGCACTTACCACAAATGGGATACGATCGGGCTATTACAGTATTCAGCCCTGATGGAAGGTTATTTCAAGTAGAATATGCAAGAGAAGCTGTAAAAAGAGGAGCTACTGCTATAGGTGTAAAAACAAAAGATGGTGTAATACTGCTTGCTGATAGAAGGGTTGCAAGCAAGTTACTCGAAATTACAACAATAGAAAAGATATACAAAATAGACGAACACATATACGCCGCAACTTCTGGATTGGTTGCAGATGCAAGAGTTTTAATTGAAAGAGCAAGAATTGAAGCACAGATTAACAGATTGACTTACGACGAACCAATAAGTGTTAAGGATTTAGCAAGAAAAATTTGTGATTTTAAACAGCAATATACTCAGTTTGGAGGAGTTAGACCTTTTGGCGTATCTCTTCTAATAGCAGGTTACGATAGTTCACCAAGATTGTTTGAAACCGATCCAAGTGGAGCTTTATTGGAGTACAAAGCAACATCCATAGGTGCTGGAAGAAGCGTAGTAATAGAGCATTTTGAAAATGTTTATAGAGATGATTTCACCATAGACGAGGCTATAATCGAGGCAATGATTGCTATGGGTAAAGCCATTGAGAGTGAATTAAAACCAGACGGGATAGAACTTGTGGTCATAACAAAAGATGAAGCAAAAGAGATTACAGGTAATGAGCTAAATAAATACTTAGAAAAAGCCAATGAAAAGATAAAAGAAGAGATAAGCAAAGAATAATCTCTATTCGGGGGGATGAGGATGGTATCATTGGATAAAGCAGTAATCGCAAGATTAAGAAAGCATGGAGAAGTTTTTGAAGTTTTAGTAGATCCATACCTTGCAAGGGATCTAAAAGAAGGTAAAGAAGTCGACTTTGAAAAACTGTTAGCTGTAGAAGAAGTCTTTAAAGATGCAAGTAAAGGCGATAGAGTCAGCAATGAAGGGTTAAGTAAAGCATTTGGCACTACAGATATTAGAAAAATAGTAAAAACAATAATATTAGAGGGAGAAGTACAGATTACTGCTGAACAGAGAAAAGAAATGCTCAAACAAAAGAAAAGGCAAATTGTAGAGTATATTAGAAAGAATGCAGTTGATCCGAGAACAGGTACTCCTCATCCCCCTGCAAGAATTGAAAGAGCTATGGAAGAAGCCAAGGTTCACGTAGATATATTTAAACCTGTAGAATCTCAGGTAAAAGATGTAGTAAAAGCAATAAAAAGAATATTACCCCTGAGATTTGAAGAAATTGAAGTTGCAATAAAAGTTCCAGCTGACTATACTGGAAAAGCTATATCAGCTCTCTACTCATTTGGAGGAGTAGAAAAAGAAGAATGGCAGAAAGATGGTAGCTGGATATGTGTTATGAAAATTCCAGCTGGAATGCAAGGTGAGTTAATGGATTTATTAGCTAAAACAACAAAAGGTGAAGCTTTAACAAAAATACTTAGGAGGATTCAAGGATGAGGAGAATTGTTATGCCGGGAGATTTAATTGCAAAAAATCCAAAAGTAGCGGGATACGGAACTTACGTTGAAAAAGGTAAAGTTTATGCAAAGTACTTAGGATTACTCGATGAAAATGATACAAGCATAAGAGTAATACCTCTAAAAGGTAGGTACATACCATTCCCCGGAGATGTTGTAATAGGGATTGTTAGAGAAATATCAGCAAATGGATGGTTAGTTGACATATACTCACCCTATAAAGCTTTTCTTCCAGTTACAGAGTATCCCGAGAACTCCTTAAAAAACAAGAAAATAAACGAAGTATTAGATATTGGGGATGTTATAGTGGCTAAAATACTAAACATAGATCCAAAAATGAAAGTAACTCTAACTATGAAGGATAAAATCTGTAAGCCAATAAGGGTTGGTAGAGTCGTTGTAATAAATCCAGCAAGAGTGCCAAGAGTAATCGGAAAGAAGGGTAGTATGATTAAACTTTTGAAGGGTGAACTGGGGATACAAATAGTTGTAGGACAAAATGGTCTTATATGGATTAATGGAGACAAAAAAAAGTTGAATATTGCTGAAGAGGCTATTCATATAATTGAAAAAGAAGCTCATACAGAAGGACTTACAGATAGAATTACTGAATTTATAAAAAGTAGAAAAGGTGAAGTGTGTGGAGAAGCCGAAGTTAATAATTAATGGTAAAAGATTGGACGGTAGAGATTTCGAAGAACTTAGACCAATAAAAATCCAAGTGGATGTACTTAAAAGAGCTGACGGATCTTGCTATCTTGAAATGGGGAAAAATAAAATAATAGCTGCCGTATATGGTCCGAGAGAAGTTCATCCAAGACATTTGCAAGATCCAAGCAAAGCTGTAATAAGGTATAGATACAACATGGCTCCATTTAGTGTTGAAGAAAGAAAGAAGCCCGGTCCAGATAGAAGAAGCATTGAAATAAGTAAAGTTAGCAGAGAAGCCTTAGAACCAGTAATTATGAAAGAGTTGTTTCCAAGATCAGGAATAGACGTTTTTGTAGAAGTTCTTCAAGCTGATGCTGGTACAAGAACAGCTTGTTTAAATGCAGCAAGTGTAGCTCTCATAGATGCAGGAGTGATGATGAAAGGTATAATAACGTCTGTGGCTGTAGCAAAAGTCGATGGACATATCGTCTTGGACCCAATGAAGGAAGAAGATTTTTATGGAGAAGCAGATTTACCAGTTGCATTCTTAATAAGGAATGACAAAATAGAATCTATAGCACTGCTTCAAATGGATGGAAAAATGTCAGTAGATGAAGTAAAAGAAGGCATAAAATTAGCGAAAAAAGGTGCGATGCAGATATACAAATTACAGAGAGAAGCTATAATGAAAAAATACATGGAAGATGAAGAAAAAGAGGAGGTGTAACTGTTGTCAGAAGATATATTGATGGACATAAAAAGAGATTACGTTCTTTCAAAAATTAGATCTGGAGAGAGAATAGATGGAAGAAAATTCGATGAATTTAGACCAATAGAAGTAAAAACAAACATAATAGAGAAAGCTGAGGGTTCAGCTTTAATTAAACTCGGAAATACTCAAGTAATCGTCGGAGTAAAAATGCAAATAGGTGAACCTTTTCCAGATACACCAGATATGGGCATTATAATTACAAATGCTGAGCTCGTCCCCCTTGCATCACCAACCTTTGAGCCGGGGCCTCCAGATGAAAATTCAATAGAATTGGCTAGAGTAGTTGATAGGGGTATTAGAGAAAGTGAAGCAATAGACCTTAGAAAACTTTGTATAGAGGAAGGAGAAAAAGTGTGGATTATCTTTATAGATATTCACGCTCTCGATGATGATGGAAATTTAATGGATGCTTCATCAATTGCAGCAATTTCAGCTTTAATGAATACAGTCGTACCAGCAAGTAAATTTGAAGTTGGAGATGACTTTAACTTGCCTGTAAATGATATACCAATAAGTGTAACGTCCTTAATAGTTGATGACAAGTTAATTGTAGATCCAAGTAGAGATGAGATGAGCGTAGGTAACAATCTATTTACTATAACATCCAATAAAGAAAGTAATATAGTTGCGATGCAAAAAAGCGGGAGTTATCTATTGGATGAGGAAAAGTTTTATGAACTGCTTGATTTGAGTGTGTCGAAAGCTAAGGAAATTAGAGAGATACTAATAAATCAATTGAAAGGTGGTGAAAATGGCGAGAACTAAAAAAGTTAAGATGGCTGGTAGATTTGGTCCAAGATATGGCCTAAGAATTAGAAGGACTTTGATAAAAATAGAAGAATTACAGAAAAAAAAGTATCCTTGTAAAAAATGTGGAAAGATAGCTGTTAAAAGAGTTGGAACCGGAATATGGAAATGCAAGAGTTGTGGATACACATTTGCGGGAGGAACTTACATTCCTGAGACTCCATCCCTGAAAATTGTTGAAAGGGCTCTAACTAAGAAGAGTTGAAAAATCAAAATTAATTTATGCAACTTTTATTTTAATTTAAAACATGCTGTATATCAAAGCAGATGTTCCATTTGAGCTGTATGAAATAAACATTCTTAAAGCAAACGATGAAGAACTTACAAAAATTAGTAGAGAGTTGGGATTGGCGCTAAATCTTGAAGAAATGAAAAAAATTAAAAATTACTTTGAAAGAATTGGTAGAAATCCCTACGATATAGAATTACAGTCTATAGCTCAAGCTTGGAGTGAACATTGCTGTTATAAAAGTTCTAAGTGTTATTTAAGGGAATATTTGTTTAATATTGATGCAGATTACGTAATTTCTGCAATTAAAGAGGATGCCGGAGTAGTTTCATTTGATGAAGAATATGCTTATGTAGTTGCAATGGAATCTCACAATCATCCTTCTGCTATAGAGCCGTATGGTGGTGCTGCCACTGGAGTGGGAGGAATACTGAGGGATGTTCTATGTATGGGCGCTCAACCAGTAGCGCTTGTAGATCCTCTATTTTTTGGGGATCTCGATACAGAATATGAAAAACTTCCAAAAGGAACTAAACATCCACTGTATTTGCTTTCCGGAGTTGTTTCCGGAATAAGAGATTACGGTAATAGAGTGGGTATTCCAACTGTAGCTGGTATGGTATTTTTTGATGAAAGCTATTTAACAAACTGTCTCGTAAACGTTGGTTGCATTGGGATAGTAAAGAAAGATAAAATAATTCACAGTAAAGCTGGAAATGTTGGGGATCTATTCATTCTTGCAGGGGGTCTAACTGGTAGAGATGGAATACATGGCGTTACATTCGCATCTGCTGAACTAAACGAAGAAAGTGAAGAAGAATCGAGAAGTGCTGTACAGCTCGGAAATCCAATAATAAAAGAGCCACTAATTCATGCTTGCTTAGAAATAGTTGAAAAAAATTTGCTAACCGGAATGAAGGATCTTGGCGGTGGAGGATTGAGTTGTGTTATAGGTGAGATGGCTCTTTCAGCTGGATTTGGTGCTGAAGTCTGGCTCGATAAAGTACCATTGAAAGAAAAAGGTATGGCTCCGTGGGAGATATGGATTAGCGAAAGTCAAGAAAGAATGATGTTAACTGTAAATCCAAAGCATGTAGATGAAGTTTTATATATATTCAACAAGTGGGATATTCCCGCTGTAGTAGTTGGAAGAGTTACCTCAGATAAAAAACTTAGGGTATATTACAAGGGATACAAGATATACGATTTGGATATAGATTTTGTCGTAAAAGCGGTAGAATATTGTAGAGAATACAAAGTTAAAGACATAGTAGAAAAAGATGAAACCACTCCAATACATTACTTTGAAAATTTAATTCTCAAAATGCTTGAGCATCCTAATGTAGCAAGTAGGGAGTGGATAATAAGACAGTACGACCATCAAGTTAGAGCTTCAACTGTGTTAACACCACTACAAGGAATGGCTAATGAGGAAACCCATGGAGATGCAGCAGTTATAAGACCCACTAATTCTTGGAAAGGCTTAGCTTTAACGACAGATGTGAATCCTTGGATGTGCAAAATAAATCCTTTCTGGGGGACTGCCAGTTCTTTCGATGAAATGATAAGAAACCTCGTTTCAGTCAATTCAAAACCTCACAGTTTTGCAGACTGCTTAAATTTTGGAAATCCTGAAAAGCCAGATAGAATGGGAGAGTTTGTAGAGTGTGTTAAAGCTCTTGGTTGGATGGCTAAGGGCTTTAAGCTACCTTGTGTAAGTGGCAATGTTAGTTTTTACAATGAAACACCTTACTCAGCTGTAGCACCAACTCCTACCTTAATGGGGATAGGAATAGTTGAAGATGTAAGAGAATTAGTAACATCGCATTTTAAGGGTAAAGGAGATATAGTTTTAGTTGGAGAAACGAAGAAAGAGTTTGGTGGAAGTCTTTACTGTAGAATAACAAAGCAAGAGAGTACAATTGTACCAAAAACATCTCCAGAAAAGTTAAAGAAATATGCTGAAACTATGCTCTCAGCTTTTAAACAATTTAGAATTTATGCCTGCCACGACTTAAGTGAGGGTGGTTTAGCGGTTACTCTTTCAGAGATGTGTATTTCTGGGATTGGATGTAAAGTTAGAGTTAAAGATTATGTAGAGTTATTTTCAGAATCAAACACAAGATGGGTAGTAGAAGTAAGTGGAGGCGAAGAATTCGTGAACTATCTTAAAGAGAGAGGTGTAGAAGCAAAACTAATTGGAGAGAGCTGTGATGATAGCTTGAAAATTGATTCTCTAAAAATAGAAATACATGTGGACAAACTTAGGGAAAGTTGGAGAAGAGGCATAACTAAATATACTGGATGAATATGAAAGTAAATATCTACTTTATTGGAACGGCCGGAAGTGGAAAAACTCATCTACTTTCAGCTTTTTCAGAGTGGCTTGAATTTCACCAAATAGACCATATAACAGTAAATCTGGATCCGGGTAGCGAAAAATTGCCTTACAGTCCAAATGTTGACATAAGAGATTACTTTACTTTAACAGATGTAATGTTAAAGTATGGAGTTGGCCCAAATGGAGCCCAGATACTTTGTGCAGATTTGCTTGGTGCTGAAATAGATGATATAAAAGAGGAAATAGATTACTACGATGTGCCCTACGTTTTAATAGATACTCCCGGACAGATGGAGCTATTCACACTAAGAAGAAGTAGTGAAATAGTGATAAACGCTCTTGGAAAGAACAATATTTCTGTTTTTCTTTTCGATCCAGTTATATCTAAAACACCTAATGGTTTTGTCTCTATTACATTTCTTATGGCTTCATCTATATTCAGGTTGAAAATACCACATATTCCAGTATTATCTAAGTGCGATTTACTTGGAGAGAGAGAATTAAGTAAAATCGAAAGCTGGAGTGATCCAGAGAAACTATACTTAGACCTTGGTAGTGGTGTTGAAAGGGATTTATTCCACGTAATAAGGGAGGTTGGTTTACTTCAAAATCCAATACCCGTTTCAGCTAAGGAAGGATTCGGAATGGAGGATATATACGACAAAATTCAAGAGATATTCTATGGAGGAGAAGATATGGAAAGAATACTATATTAACAAATATCCATTCTTCATCTTTGCGATTCTATCTGCACACTCTACATCCTCCTCAATATGCGTTACATGAATTGTAGTAATTTTATTCCTCTTAAGCAATTTAAATATGGAATCTCTCATTTTAACCCTCGTTTCTGAATCAAGAGCACTAAATGGTTCATCAAGCAAAATCACTTCAGGTTCTACTGCTAAAGCTCTTGCTATAGCAACCCTCTGTTTTTCTCCACCACTAAGAGAATCTATTTTTCTGTCAAGTAAATTTTCTATTCCAAGCATTTCTGCTAACTTGAGAACTTTTTCGTCTATGTTTTTATACTTTCTAATTTTTAAGCCGTAAGCTATGTTGCCGTAAACATTCATGTTTGGAAACAATACATAATCCTGATAAACCATTCCAATATTTCTTTTTTCAGGTGGTAAATGTGTAATATCCTTTCCATTCAAAGTTATTTTTCCAGAACTCGGTTTTCTTATTCCAGCTATCGTTTCAAGCAACATAGATTTTCCACTACCCGTAGGACCAACTATTGCGAAGTGTTCACCTCTCTCAACTTCAAAACTTATATCTTTCAAAGAAAAGTTTTTTACTTCAACCGATAACTTATCCACCATTAAATGTGCTGGCATGAATAATCTTTAGATAAACGGATTATAAATTTTCAAAGCACACTAAACACGCCCCTTTAGCTACTGAGAGTTCATCTTTTAAAGTAAGAATTTTAGTCTGGTAAAATGGCGGTAAGTAAGAATACACACAGTCTTTTACAATATCAACATTTAAGTTCATACCAATCCTGCCTCCAAGAACGACTGCTTCAGGATCCAGAAGCTTTATTGAGTTTGCGATAGTTCTACAAAATAATAAAAATCCTTCCGTAGCATATATCTCCTCACTTTCTACAAGCTTTTTTACGTCTTTTCCTTCCAAACTGTACGCTCTACCTCCAAAATATGCTTCTAAGTGACCTTTACCACCACATCCACACAACCTTCCATCTTCAACTACAACAACATGGCCTATTTCTCCCGCCATTCCCATTCCTCTGTAAAGTTTCCCATCAAATACTATACCACTTCCAACACCAGTTCCAACTGTAACTCCAAGCAAATTATTGATTTTTAGTGAGTGTGATGCATAAAGTGCAAAGCAGTTTGCATCATTCTCAATAACCAGTTTTATTGGAAAGTCATCAAAGTTAAAACTCTCAACATCATCTAAGTTCGGTGCAAAAACAGGTTTTGGTGGTTTACCTCTCAACCAAGCAGCAATTCCAATTCCAACTATATTAACTTCAGTTTCTTCTATAATTTCACTTAAAAATTCAGTAAAATCTGGAATATTGGACGTTCTTTCTGATTTTACGTATTCAAATTTTACCCCATCATAAACTACTACATCTACATTAGTTCCACCTATGTCTATACCAAGAACTTTCATACTTCATTACGCTTAATTTGTATTTATTTTGTTTGCGATTCCAAATCTTTCTTTGCAACCATAACTCTGTTTAGTATGGCGTAAGTTATCAGTTCATCCCTGCCAACCGGCTCACATAGAATTACTTTTTTCCCGTCCAAACTTAATTCAACAGTCCCTTCCCTAAACTCGAATCCAAGCATTTCTGGTAGTTCTTCAGCAGTATGAACGCCGTAAGCCATAAACAGCGGAACCAAGTAAATTTCTTTGCTTTCCATTTTTTTTATAACTTCATCCACAGTTGGTTTTCTTCCATGTGCAGCAAATGCCAATTCAACTTCATCAAAGAATCCAGATTTCATTATCCTTTCTCTATGAAATTCCATTACTTCTTTGTAGTAGTGCAGTTTACTCCCGTGTCCCATTATAATCAAACCTTTCTTGACCCTATCCATATAGCTTACCTCTATCAAATTTTTTTGTTTTAAAGTAAAAAATACCTTAGATTATTAATTTTTTTGCACTAAAAGTATAGTATCGTTACACTCAACAACGAACTTTCCGCTAACATTGTATATTTTTTCGTTATTACTAAACAAGTTCTCCAAAACAGTAATTTTAACACCGTCAATTTCAAGCTTAAATCCCTTAGATGTAAGAACTAATACCGGCCTAAGTTCTAAAGCCTTTTTTATCTCACTCAAACAATCTTTATTGTGGCAGTCAACTACTATAACCTCACATAAGTTTAACCTTAACCTACTCAACGCAACTAAAACACTGCTTATTCCATTCTCTATTATATCAGCTTTCAACTTTAAACCCAATCCAGACACCATTGGATCTCCAGTAGAAAGTACAACAACATTTTTGCTTTTTGCCTCATCTTCGATTTTAGAATAAGTTTCTCTACAAAACTTTTCAATTATTTTCCCATTTACTTTAGCAATTTTTATTGCTTTTTTGCTACCATAAACCACATCAGCTTCTTCTATTATCTTTCTCCCTCTCTCAGTAATATGTCCCTCAGCTATTCCTACTCCAACAACTGAGAGCATTTTTTCACCCCAAAGATAGCAAAGCATTTACGATAGCAACGCAAAGGTTAGACCCTCCTCTCGGGCCTTTTGATACAATGTATGGCAAATCTAACTCCGACAACATATCCTTTGCCTTTACAGCGTTCGTAAAACCTACAGGAGTAGCAACAATAGCTGAAGGAGTTGTACCATTTTCAATTAATTTGCATAATTCCTCAAGAGCTGACGGGGCATTACCTATAGCTACAAATTGAGATTTAATATCATTTTTTAGTTTATCTATTCCTGAGGAAACTAAGGTTTTTTCTTCGTTTTTTCCAAGTTTTGAAGCAACTAAGATTTCTTTATCTTTAGCTCTTCCATAAATTCCAGCTTTAACCATTTCAACATCAACTATAATTTTTTTACAATTTTTTATGGCGTTTATTACTTCTTCAATTCTATTAAATTTGAGAATTGACAAAATTGACGGATCTGCTGTAGCAACTAAGCATCTTTCCATAATAAATTTTTCAACTCCATCGAAGTTTTGCAGTAAAACTTCAGCAACTTTAGCACTACTTTTTGCAATAGTAATAGCCTCTTTTGTTTTCGCTCCAGAAGATTCTATAACTCTTTTTTCATTCTCACTTATACTGTACTTATTCGAATAACCTCTTGGTGTTAGCAAAATATTACTATCAAAAACAGTTTCATAATTTGAGACAAACAGTATTGTATGCATATCCACTCTATCTAAATTCTCCATTATTTCTATCGGATTTGAAATCCAGATTTCTGTGCCTTCTCTCTCAGCATTTTTGACACAACCTATTGGTACGTTTCCTCTAAACCTCAATATTATCTTCATCGCTTTTTCTAAGTTTTTCTTTCTCCGTTTACTCGATGGATTGTATATAACAACAACAAAATCTCCAAGAAGTGCTGAAATAAGACTTCTTTCAATACATTCCCAAGGAGTCAGAAGATCGCTCAAGCTAACTACACAATGATCTCCACTAACAGGACACCCTAAGAGAGGATTAGCTGAAGATAAGGCTGTAACTCCAGGAATTACCTCAAACTTTAAATTTATTTTATTTTTCATTAAATACTCCAACAAAAGAGAAGTCATACCATATATAGATGGATCTCCTCCGCTAACAAGGCAAACTTTCTTATTCTTAGAAAGTTTTACAGCTATTTTTACTCTTTCAAGTTCTTTACCCATTCTACTCTCTATTATTTCTGCATTTGGATTGATAATATCAAGAACTCTACTTAAATAACTTCTATGACCAAGAACAACGTCAGCTTCCTTTAAAATTCTTACAGCTCTGAGAGTGAGTAAATCTTCTTTTCCCGGACCAATTCCTACAACGTACAGCATAAAATCACCTTGCTATTGCTACTGTAACTCTTCCATAAACTCTCTTAGGCAATAAAAGGACTTTTTCCTTAGAGTAGTAAAGGGCGCATCCTTCAGCCACACTTCTAAGTCCAATTCTTTTAGCCTCGCTTTCACTTGGAACATTTATGCAGTTTAGAGTTTTATTGTCTAAGAACATCAATGGTTTTTTCAACTTATCTGCTGCTTCTACAATTCCTTTCTCACCCTTTTTTATTTCAGATGTGGCTATTACTCTAATATCTTTAATTTCAAATCCAACTTCGGCAAGAGCAGATTTTATTGCATACAAAACTTCTTCAGCACTAACTCCTCTTTTACACCCTATACCAACGCTTAATCCTTCTGAGTATTCCATTGCAGTAGTTATTACTGCCTTTAGCCCATATTTTTCAAGCATTTGAGCGATTTCATTTCCACCGTGGTGTCCTCCAATTATTGGAATTGCGAACCTCATAGCTTTATCTACAACTACTACTGCTGGGTCAATCCACTTATTCCTTAGGTGGGGACATATCCCCCTAACAACAACCCCACACGGCATATAAGCAACTATACAATCGTACTCCTTTTCAAACAGATCTTTCCATATTCCAGATTTATAAAGGATTATTTCAGCATTAAGCCAGTCAGAAAGTTTTCTAAGCTGCCTTATGTCTTTTCCAAAACCCAATACTGCTATCCGTATAGGACAGACCTCCTTCCTCTATTTTCTAAAGCTTTTCCAATTATAATTGTAGCAGTTCTATTTATCCCTGCTTTTTTAACTTTTTCAGCTATATCTTCAAGTTTACCTTTTATGATTATCTCATCATCTCTTGAAGCGTGGTAAACTACTGCAACTGGTTCTTTACTACCTCTTACTTTTGAAACTTTTTCTACTATGTAATCTATTTTATCAATTCCAAGTAAGAGTACTATTGTACAGGGTATTTTAGCTACCTCTTCCAAGTAATCTTCTTTTAGAGTTTTACCAGCAGGCCTACCTATAAAAACGAATTCTGAAATTCCGGGAGAAGTTAGCTCTAATTTTAAAGATGCTGCTGAAGCTAAAACACTGCTTATTCCTGGTATCACTTCACACTCAATGCCTCTTTTTTCGAGTTCTTCTATCTGTTCGTTTATAGCTGAGTATATCGAAGGATCACCGCTATGGACTCTAACAACAGTTTTTCCAGCTTTAGCCTCTCTTTCCATTAAAGAAACTATTTCTTCTAACTTCATTCCGTGACTGTTTACTTTCAAGCCTTTGTAAGTCGATAAACATTCCTTAGGCACTATAGAGCCAGCATAAATTATCAAATCTGCTTTACTTAAAAGCTTATGCGCTTTTAAAGTCAATAATTCTGGATCTCCCGGACCAAATCCGATGAAGTAAACCTTAGCCTTCATAATTTCCCACTTTTTCTAAAATAATTGTCGTAAAGTAGTCCTCAAAGTAGGGTATTTTTTCCAAGTATATTTCTTCTCCATTCATGAACATCCTTCTTGCAACAGCCTTAACTTTGTAACCCATTTTTTCCGCTTTTTTCTCTATTTCTTTTGGTTTTGTCGCTTTTATAACTACTACTATATCTCTACTACAACTTTCAATTTCCCTTGGAGTAATAACTTCAAAAGGTTTATTACAGAAAGTTAGAGTGGCGTCAAAAACGCAGCTAAAACTTGGTACTCCGGGTATGCACTCTATTTTAACTTTTCCAGCTATTTTTTTAGCTATGTGCATAAAAGTCGAATAAAACATAACATCTCCCAAAGCCACAAATGCTATGTCCTCTTTAGCACACCTCGTTGCCAATTCATTTGAAAGAACCTCTATTACTTTTTCGCTTTCCCCCATAGGAAATTCAACTATTCTTACATCTCTAATTCCTTCTACAACCTTGGCTGCCAACTTCCCCGGGGCTATTACCTCATCAACTTCCTCTATCACTTTTTTCGCTTTGAGAGTTAATAATTCTGGATCTCCCGGACCAATACTTACTCCATAGAGCAAGAGCTCACCCCCACAACTAAAAAAACTGGATTTATGGGTTTAAATGCTGTATAACCTGCAAGTTTATAACTCTTCCACACGCAAACAGCTACTATTTCTTTAAAAACACCCAATTCTTCCATTGTTTTCTTTGCTTTAATAGCCACTTCAATCCTCGCAGCACTGACACAGCACTTTTTTGTACCTCTATCAAATGCAAGTCTTAGCATTTTTTCAATATCCTTAGTCCCACCGAAAAAAATTATATCAGCTCTATAATTTTTTAGAAATTCTACTCCATTCATTTCTAACAGTTCGACGTTGTCTTTTACGTATTCAGGTTTTATGTTTTCCAAACTTAAATCAACAGCGTACACTTTTTTTACGTAAGGACTGAAAAAAGCAGAAACTTTGCACGAATAACATCCTATATCTGCAAATACGTCTCTCTTTTCAGGTTTCAGCTTTGAAAAAGCAACACCGATTACTTCATCCTTAGTAAACTTCACAAACAAAGTTTTGTGAGAGATAATTAATTTTTTGATATTTTTAATTGCGATATCCAAATAGTTACTATTGCAGCTAAAACTCTACCTTTAGCAATCAAAGTTGGCAGTTTTGAATTAAATTTTTATACTTCCAGAAATTTTTGCGGGATTTTCGAATAAATAGCCTATAAACTGCAAAAACTTAAAATCAAGCTAAATAAAGCAGAAAGGAAAAGATATTTATAAAGATATAGCCATTCTGTGCTGGTGATTCGCATGATAAATAATGTCAGCAAACTTAGGGTAACAGATGGTAGAGTAAACAAAGATATTCAATCTTGTGCTATTTTTGGTGTCATGGACAGAAGTGGAAGAAGATTTGGAGGAAAAATGATTATAGAAGCTATGAAGAACATGAAAGTTAGAGGAAATGGCTTAGGTGGAGGTTTCGCTGTTTACGGCATTTATCCTGAGTACAAGGATTGTTATGCCATACACGTAATGTTTGAAAAAGAGGAAGTTAAACAAAAAGTTGATGGCTTTTTAAACAAATACTTTGACGTAGTTGATGATGAAGAAATCCCGACTAAGGAGGACGTTAATTTAGACCCTCCTATGTTCTGGAGGTATTTTGTAAAGCCCCAGAAAAAAGGAAAAGATAAAATTTTGAGTGATGATGACTATGTCGTAGATAAAGTTATGAAGATAAATACAGGAATTGATTATGCTTATGTATTCTCATCTGGAAAAGATATGGGTGTTTTTAAAGGAGTAGGATTTCCTGAGGAGATAGCTGAACTTTTTATGCTTGAAGAACTTTACAAAGGCTATATATGGACTGCACACAGTAGATTTCCAACTAATACCCCCGGCTGGTGGGGTGGAGCACATCCATTCTGCATACTTGACTGGACTGTTGTTCACAATGGAGAGATAAGCTCTTACGGAACAAATAGGAGATTTTTAGAAATGTACGGTTACTACTGCACACTTTTTACAGATACAGAAGTTATAGCCTATGCAGTAGATCTACTAATGAGAAAACAAAAGCTTCCAATAGAGGTTGTTGCCAAAATATTTGCTCCACCTATGTGGGACCAAATAGATAGAATGGAAGAAAAGAAGAAAAAATTCTATACCACTCTAAGAATGGTCTACGCTCCTCTATTAATAAATGGGCCTTTCACAATAATAATTGCTCACCACGGCGAAATGATAGGACTAACAGACAGAATTAGACTTAGACCAATTACTGCCGGAGAAAAAGGAGATCTATTGTTTGTTTCTTCTGAAGAAGCAGCAATAAGGGCTGTATGCAAACCAGATAAAGTTTGGACCCCTAAGGGTGGGGAACCCGTAATAGGTAGATTAAAAAAGAGGTGAGATATTGTGAAGTCACACCTACTACCAGAGTTTATTGTCGAAAGAGATGAAGAGAGATGCGATAATTGTAAGGTGTGTATAAAGCAGTGTCCATTTGATGTTCATTATTACGATGAAGAGAGAGAAAAAGTCATGTCAAAGAGTGAACTTTGTGTGGGTTGTCAGAGGTGTGTTGTTTACTGCCCAAGAAACGCACTCAGAATTGTACCTTACAAAGCATATAGGCCCAATGATTACTGGCATGAAGACTACATAAGAGATATTAAAAAGCAGGCTGAATCTGGAGGAATTATTTTAACGAGTTGTGGTAGCTCAAGAAGGGCAAAAGTTTACTGGGATCACATACTTTTGAATGCGTCTCAAGTAACAAATCCATCTATAGATCCTCTCAGAGAACCAATGGAATTAAGAACTTTTTTGGGTAGGAAACCAGATTATCTTGAGATTGAATTTAGTGAAGATGATGTTGAAATAAAAACTGAACTTTATCCAAACTTGATGATTGAGACACCAATACTTTTCGCTGGTATGAGTTACGGTGCTATAAGCTATAACGCGTTTAAGAGTTTGGCAATAGCTGCTAAAAAGTTTGGTACCCTATTTAATACGGGAGAAGGAGGAATGCCAAAGGATATGAGAGAAGAGTTCAAAGACTGTGCAATAGTCCAATGTGCAAGCGGTCGTTTTGGTGTAGATCCAGAGTACTTCAACTATTCTGCAGCCATAGAAATAAAGATTGGACAAGGAGCAAAACCGGGTATAGGAGGGCATTTGCCGGGAGAGAAAGTTACTGCAACAATTTCTTCAACAAGAATGATTCCAGAAGGTACTGATGCTATATCTCCAGCTCCACATCACGACATATACTCAATAGAGGATTTATCTATGCTGATATACGCTTTAAAAGAGGTGACAAACTACGAAAAGCCTATTTGTGTTAAAATTGCTGCTGTACACAATGTCGCAGCAATAGCAAGTGGTATGGTTAGAGCTGGAGCTGACATAATTGCAATAGATGGGTTTAGAGGTGGTACTGGAGCAACACCAAAAATTATGAGAGAACACGTAGGAATTCCAGTTGAATTAGCACTTGCATCAGTAGATCAAAGATTAAGAGAAGAGGGCATCAGAAACAAATGTTCTATAATAGTCGGTGGAGGTATAAGATGTGCTGCAGATGTAGTAAAAGCCATAGCTCTTGGTGCTGACGCTGTTTACATAGGAACTGCTGCTTTAATTGCCTTAGGATGTACTATGTGTCAGCGCTGCCATACTGGTAAGTGTGCTTGGGGAATATGTACACAAGATCCAAATTTATCAAAGAGGTTGAATCCAAAAGTAGGTGCTGAGAGAGCTTACAATTTGTTAAGAGCGTGGAGCTTGGAAATAAAAGATGTTCTTGGTGGTATGGGTATAAATGCTATAGAGAGCCTTAGAGGTAATAGAGACCATTTAAGAGGGATTGGACTTGAAGAGTGGGAATTAAAAGTTCTGGGTATCAAGGGGGCGGGAGAGTGATGAGTAAGCTTAGAGATCCATTTATGGATAACGTGAGAAAAATTGAGAATATAGCAAAAGCTGTTAAATTTGAAGGAAACATGGCTAAGATTGACGCAAGGGAGTTAAATCACAAAGAATTAAACGATCTAATAAGGTTGTGTGTAGAAAAAGGGGCAGAAAAAATAATTTTAAAGAATGTCTGTGGACAAAGATATATTGGTACAAGATTGTTCTTTCCAGACAAAAAAGTAGAAATAGAGATTTTTGGCACCCCCGGAAACGATCTCGGAATGTTCATGAACGGCCATAAAATTGTTGTCCACGGTAACGCACAAGATGGAGTTGGAAACACTATGAATGAGGGAGAAATAATTGTAGAGGGTAGAGCTGGAGATGTTGTAGCAATGTCAATGAGGGGAGGTAGAGTGTTTATTAGGGATGATGTTGGGTATAGAACAGCAATACACATGAAAGAGTACAAAGACAAAGTGCCAGTTTTAGTTGTTGGAGGAACATCCCAAGATTTCTTGGGAGAATACATGGCCGGGGGTATTGTTGTATTATTAGGGCTTAATAGAGGTAAACATCTTGCAAACTATATAGGCACTGGTATGCATGGAGGAAGAATATACGTGAGAGGTAAGCTTGAAAAGTATCAATTGGGTAAAGAAGTTGGAATAGTAGAAATGGAAGAAGAGGACTACAAAAAATTAGAAAGTTTAGTTAAAGACTTTTTAATATACTTCAAAGGTAAAGGTTTGGACGAAAAACTGGATGTGGATGAAATCTTAGGTGAAAAAATTACAAAGCTAATTCCTGTCAGTAAAAGACCGTACGGCAGGATTTACACATATTAATATTCTTTTTCGATTTTTTTAAGTTACCACATGGTAAATTCATGGTAAATTTACATTTTAGATTTTTACAAATTTGATTTTATCTTTACCTTTTATTTTTTTGAAGTATTCAATTTCTTCCCTCATACCCTCCGTAATTTTATCTCCAAAAACCCACAACTCGTCACAGAACTCTAACAATTTTTTGTTCATTTCTAAGGCTCTTCTCCTATCCTCAATTTTATTATCATCCATAAATTGAGAAAAGTAAACGTGAGGAGCTATTGGAATATATCCCCTATCAACAAGCATTCTGCAATACTTCTTTGCTTTCTCTATATTTTCTTGCTTTCCCTGAAATGGGGAGCAAACAAATACAACCTTCATTTTTTCATCATATTCTCAAATATTTTATAAGCTTTATTTACTACTGCATTATTCTACTATTTATTACATCCAAAAAAGCGAATTACCTGCTAATTCTTACTGAGTTTTTCACGATTTAGATTTAATAGTCCATATTTTTAAGTTAAAAACAAGACAAGTAAACTAACAGTTAAACAACAGAAGTTTTAAATACAATCCACAAATTCTTGAAGGCATGAGTGAGTTCAAGCACATAGTCAGGATTGCCGATACAGACTTAGATGGGAAAAAAAGCGTCATGTTTGCTCTTACTGGCATAAAAGGAATAGGACTTAGGATGGCTAAGTGTATAGTAAACAATCTTGGATTAGATTCAAGGAAGAGACTTGGAGAACTGAGTGATGAAGAAATAGAAATGTTAAGAAGGTTTGTGGAGGAAGAAATAGAATCTTTACCCTCCTGGACTTTGAATAGAAGAAAAGATCCATTCACAGGTAAAGACTTACACTTGCTAAGCAAAGATGTTGACTTCGCAAAGATGGTTGATATAGAAATGATGATAAGAATGAAATGTTATAGAGGTTCAAGACACGCAAAAGGTAAAAAGGTTAGAGGACAAAGAACAAGAAGTACTGGTAGAAGTGGTAGAACTGTTGGAGTTGTTAGAAGAAAGAAGTAAAGAGGTGATTGAATGGGCGATCCAAAAAGACATAGGAAAAAGTATGTAACTCCCCCTCATCCGTGGGACAGAGATAGGCTTGAAAAAGAAGAAAAAATAGTAATTAAGTATGGATTAAGAAACAAAAGAGAGTTATGGAGATTTCAAAACATTCTGAGAAAGTACAGGAGAGTAGCAAGAGACCTGCTTGCTAAAGTTGACCTTCCGGGGAGTGAAGGTGAATATGCAAAGGCAAAAGCACAAACAGTTATAAAAAAGCTGATAAAAATGGGAATTCTTGAAGAAAACTCAACTTTGGATGATATACTAAATCTTACTGTAGAAGATTTCTTAGAAAGGAGATTGCAAACAAGAGTGTTTAGATTGGGGTTGGCTAATACGATAAAACAGGCAAGACAGTTAATAACCCACGGTCACATAGCAGTAGATGGTAGGAGAGTCACTTCTCCGAGCTTTATAGTTGAGAGGGATATGGAGAGCAAAATTGATTACTACGTTAATTCACCATTTGCAAAAAAGAGTATTGCTGAAAAAGTAGAAAGTAATGAATAATAGGAGGTATTAAAATGGCTGAAAAGAAAAAAGGTAAGGGTAGGTGGGGTATAGCACATATTTTTAGCAGTTATAACAACACAATTATAACGATTACAGATATCACAGGCAGTGAAACAATTGCAAGAATAAGCGGTGGTATGATAGTCAAAGCTGATAGAGATGAAGGTAACCCATATACCGCAATGCAGGCAGCACTTAGAGTTGCAGAGATAGCAAAAGAGAAAGGTATAGAGGGTGTGCATATAAAAGTTAGAGCCCCCGGTGGAAACAAACACACCACTCCCGGCCCCGGAGCTCAAGCGGCAATAAGAGCTTTGGCGAGAGCAGGTTTGAAGATAGGCAGAATAGAGGATGTAACACCCATACCTCACGATGGTACTAGACCTCCGGGTGGTAAGAGAGGTAGAAGAGTTTAATTTTTTATACACTTAACTGTAAGGTGTTTACATGGAAGTAGAATACGTTGAGGACAGAGAGGACAAAATCGTTTTTATAATAAAAAATGTACCTGTAGCCTTGGTAAACTCCATAAGAAGAGCGATTATAGGCCACGTTCCAACAATGGCTGTTGACTACATAAATGTTTATATGAATACATCATTTCTTTATGATGAAATGCTCGCACATAGAATAGGGCTGATACCTCTAAAAGCAGATATTGATAAGTACAACTTCCAGGATAAATGTGAGTGTGGTGGAGAAGGCTGTCCTAATTGTCAGGTATCTCTTAGATTAAATGTAGAAGGGCCAAAAACTGTTTACTCTGGTGACTTTATTTCAGACGATCCAGAAGTAAAACCAGTTTATGACAACATTCCAGTTGTTGAACTTTACGAAGGACAGCAGCTGATGATAGAAGCTGTAGCAAGACTTGGTACTGGAAAGGAGCATGCAAAGTGGAAGCCAGTATCAATATGCTCTTATAAAATAATACCAAAAATAGAGATAAGTGATTGTAGTTTATGTAAAGCCTGTGTAGAGGCTTGTCCAAGAAAAATACTCGAAATCAAAGGTGAAAAAATAGTAGTAAATGACATTTTAAAGTGTTCTATGTGTATGGAATGTGTTAAAGTTTGCGAAGATAACGCAATAAAAGTTGAAGAAACAGATAACTATCTTTTCACAATTGAGAGTATATCTATGCCCGCAAAAGAAGTTCTAAAAAGAGCGATAAATATCCTTAAAAATAAAGCCGTTGAAATGAACGAGATACTGAAGCATATAAATAGCTGATTATACTATCATCCACACATGACAAAGTCTGAGGAATTGTATAAAAAGGCTATAAATTTAATGCCAGCTGGCGTTAGCTCACCCGTAAGGGCCATTAAGCCGTATCCTTTTTACACTGAGAAGGCATTTGGAAGTAAAATAGTTGATGTAGATGGTAGAGAATACATTGATTACTGCTTGGCGTATGGACCACTAATTTTGGGACATGCACATCCAAAAGTTAAAGAAGCCATATTAGAACAGATAGAGAAGGGTTGGCTCTATGGAACACCAATAGAATTAGAAGTAATTTTTGCAGAACTAATAACAAAACTTTATCCAAGCATAGAAATGTTGAGATTCGTAAACACTGGAAGCGAAGCCACTATGGCTGCAATAAGGTTAGCAAGAGGATATACAGGGAAAAAAGGGATAGTCAAAGTTGAAGGTAGCTTTCACGGTGCACACGATTCTGTTTTGGTTAAAGCAGGTAGCGGTGCTACAACCCATGGAGTACCAAATTCAGCAGGAGTGCCAGAAGAGTACGTGAAATATACATATCAAGTGCCATACAATGATGTAGAAAGTCTTTCATCGTTATTAGAGAAAAAAAGAGAAGAAATCGCTGCAATGATACTTGAGCCAGTTATGGGTAACAGTTCTTTGATACTTCCAGAAGAAAATTATCTAAGAGAAGTTAGAAAAATAACAAAAGAAAACGATGTTTTGCTTATATTTGATGAAGTAATAACCGGATTTAGACTTAGTGAAGGGGGTGCCCAACAGTACTATGGCGTAAAACCGGATTTAACGACTCTTGGAAAAATAGCAGGAGGAGGTTTACCAATAGGTATATACGGTGGAAAAAGAGAAATTATGGAAATGATTTCACCTCTCGGTCCTGTTTATCAAGCTGGTACATTTAGTGGTAATCCCCTAACATTATCAGCCGGATTTACAACTGTAAAATACTTAGTTGAAAACAAACCGTACAAGATTCTCGAAAAAAGAACAAAAGAGATCGTAGAAAATATAATTCCAGAACTTGAAAAACTTGGATATTCTACCAGTTGCATAGCCTCAATGTTTGGGATATACTTTGGAAAAGAACCAAAAAATTATTCAGATGCTCTTAAACTTGATTCTAAGAAGTTCTTAGACTTCTTCAGCCTACTTTTAAAGGAAGGTGTGTTTCTACCACCATCCCAATACGAAACTTGCTTCCTCAGTGTTGCCCACAGTGAAGAGGATATAGAAAAAACTGTAGAGGTCATGAAAGCATGTCTGAGAAAATTATAGTTGGTACGAGAGGTAGTAAGCTTGCTCTCGCTCAGACGGAGAAAGTAGTCCAGCTACTAAAAAAAAAGGGATATGATGTAGAAATTAAAATAATAAAGACAAGTGGAGATGTACTAAAAGATAAGCCATTACACGAGTTCAAAGGAGTTGGTGCTTTTGTCCAAACAATTGATAGAGCTCTTTCAGAGGGAAAAATTGACTTGGCAGTTCACAGTTACAAGGATGTACCCTCCAAAATTTTAGGAGTGATTCCTGCTGTTTTAAAAAGAGAGAGTCCATGTGACTGCATAGTTTTCAATAAAAGTGACATTAAAGTTGTAGGCACATCAAGTCTAAGGAGAATAGCACAAATAAAGAGGTACATGCCCGGTGTTGAAATAAAAAATCTAAGAGGAAACATAGATACAAGATTAAAAAAGCTTGAAGAAGGTATGTACGATGCAATAGTTTTAGCCGAAGCAGGACTAATAAGGCTTGGAATAGATGTGAAAAGAAAAACCCTTAATCCTGAGAAATTTGTGCCATCTGCAAACCAAGGTATAATAGCTATAGAAACGAGAAAAGGAGAAGAATGGTTAGTCGAAGAGTTAAATGACAAAGACACTTTTTTAGAGGCTTGTGTTGAGAGAGCTGTTCTTGAAACTCTTGAGATTGGTTGTGCTGTACCAGCCGGGATATATGCTAAAAAAGTAGGAAACAGTGTAAAGTTAATAGCTCACATTTACTCTACAAAAAGCGATTCAGAAAATAAAGACCTTAGATTTGAAGCTTTAATAAAATCAGATGATTTTGATGATGCTTCAAGAGAAGCAAGAGAAATAGCAAAAAACTATAGAGAGGGGTGTTCTAAAATAATGAGCTGTAGGTAAAATAAAAGGGATCGAGTATGGGTATAGTTTACATAGCTGGAGCAGGATGTGGAAATTTAATTACTGAAGTTGCGAAAAAACTGATAAACGAAGTTGATGTTATAGTTCACGATGAATTGTTAGGAGAAAAAGTAATCGAACTAATAGAGAACTCGAAAGCTGAAAAAATAAATGCTGGAAAAAGAGCTGGAAGACATAGACTGAAACAAGAAGAGATTAACGAATTGCTCGTTAAACTTGCTAAGGAAGGTAAAAAAGTTCTAAGACTTAAAGCAGGGGATCCATTTATATTTGGTAGAGGGGGAGAAGAAATCGAATACCTTGCAAAAAACGGAGTTAAATTTTCAGTTATTCCGGGAATTTCTTCTGCTACTGCGGCTCCGGCTTGTGCAGGGATACCCCTAACACATAGAAAGTTTGATCCGGCTGTAGTATTTATAACAGGTAGAGAAGCAAGAGAAAGATTAAACTGGAAAGCTCTTGCAAATCTAAATGCCACCATCGTTATTTTGATGGGTATGAGTAATCTAAGAGAAATAACAAAAAAGTTAATTGAAAATGGAAAGAATCCAGATACACCCACAGCAGTCATTCAGTGGGGCTGTTGCAATAAGCAGAAAGTTATTTTTTCAAAGTTAAATAGAGTTGTAGAAGATGTAGAAAGAGAGTGTATAACCGCTCCAGCAGTGGTTGTAATTGGAGATGTTGTAACCATAGGTAAAGAAGTATCAGAATTTTATAAAATGTTTAATTTTTAATTTCCTTTTTCGGTGGCCAGTTTTCTTCCAGCCAAGCCTTAAGTCTGCCAGAATCTGTAGGACCTACTAAGACTTTCCAGCCAATTTCATCTTCCAAAGCTCCTTGAAGTCTTGCAGCTAATCCGGGTATTACTAAATATCTGTGATCAACTTTTTCAGCTACCTTAGTTTCCTCCATAAGTTGTTTCACTTTTTCAGGTGTAAATTGCCCTCCTGCTACACTAACTTCAACTCCAAGACCTCCAGTATCAAGAACCAACAACCAACCACTAGCCCCACTGCTCTGCAAGTCACTTTCAACCGTGTAATAAGTAAGAGCAAAATTAGTTGTTATCAGTACAGGCGAGTTTCTGTCTGGATTGTTTATAGCCCTCAATCCTGGCTCAACTTGTACAGGTGTTCTTGGATCTGTGTATATGTTAGCTCTCAAAGTTACTATCGGCATAATTGTGTGAGGCTCTAAACTATGGAGTATCATTATATCTGCGTACTTAACTATGAATAAAGATGCAATTACAGTTTCCCAGTATATCTTAGCTATTTCATCTGCTTTCATTGCCCAAGCAGATATGGGAGTTACCATTATCGGGCAATTTATGTCTTTATCTTGTCCAAGTATTGCAGTTCTTCTTATTTGTATTACTCTTTCAAAAGTTTTTTGTAACCCTCTCCCTGCTGGCTCAGTTACTGGGTCTAAAACTACGGGAACTTCATACTTTTTAAAAGTAGCTGCTAAGCTTTTCAGCATATCTAAGTCCTTACTCCTAACAACAACTGGAACCTTGTTTTTCTTCGCAATTTTCAGCATTTCTTTCCAGTTTTCTTCGTTAGCTGCGTATATTAGAGGATTTGTAACAAAATCGAGTGCTTTTTTAATACAATCAGGATTCAAACTTATTAGCACTATGGGTTTCCCATAACCGCTAACTTTTTTCACAACTTCTGCAAACTTATCTGGATTGTTTGACACACTCCTAACTGCTATTCCATCTAAGGTTAGATATCTACCGACATAAAATTTCTTGTATTCTACTACTCTGCTACACCTTTCATCTATTGTTTTTTCGTCCATTATATCGCTTACATCAAAAAAAAGTGCTGTAGGGTTGAAAAAAGTTAGTTCGTGTCTATGTAAAACTTCTTCACCCCCTATTTTTAGGTCTTTTCCAATTATCACTTCATCTATTTCTGGGGCAGTCATTTCTTTCAATTTTTTGAGTTTTTCTGCTACCTTTTTGCTTTTTTTCGCTTGTTCCACAAGAGGTTTGCAATCCTCAATTTTTGCCGATCTATCTAAGATGTGTGCAGCAAAACTCATGCAAGTATCAAAACCACACTCCCCGCAATTTGTTTGGGGGAGTAACTTGTATATTTCAAGGGGGCTTTTTACCTTCATCAAACCACCGCTATCCAATCCTCACATTCAACCTCTTCTTTCTTTCCTCCAAGAGTTTGAATTAACTCCTTCAATACTGCAACGCTCACTGGATGCATCATCATAAATATATCAACAGCAGCAAGAGCCAAAGTTAAGCCAGTAACTATCTCCCAAAGGGGGCCTCTATGCTCTCTCATACCCCATGAAGAATCTCCTTCAAGAGGAGATTCTTTCATCCATGCTTCTCTTGCACCCCACGCATTTGTTGTCCCACTCGAAACAGGAAATGCTAAATCCTCATCACCTTTTAAAGCAGCAATCCTTGCTCTCTCCATATTTGAAAATGCATAATCCAAACCGTAACCGAGAGCTGCTGTAGTTGGATCCATAACAAGACTATCTCTTGGTAAACCAACTTTCTTTAATAAATATCTATTTAAAGTTCTCTGGCTGTTTATGTCCATTTGAGTCCAGGCTAAAACAACATGATTGTGTTCTTTTGCAGCTCTTCCAATTCTTTCCCAGTCCATATCAAGGGTAGCACTTGCAAGTAGAACTCTTTCACCTTCTGCCACTTCAGCCACTTTTTCAAGTAAAATTGGATCCTTTTCCTTATTACCACTACCTCCAACAATTATAGGGCATTTAACAGCTTGAAGAACGTCTTCAACTACTTTCACAGCTTCATTTACAGGAGTGTCATCTAAGAGCGGATCGGTACTTATCAAGTGTATTGTAACTGCATCAGCATTAAACTCTTTTACGACTTTTTTTGCCCAATCTTCTGGGTTTTCCATAACATCCTCGTAGTGCATTCTAACTACTTTTGGTAATGGAACAGGCCTATCAAATACATCTATGGAAATTGCTGGTAAATTTGGTTGTTCTGAATCAAATATGTAGAAAGGTAAACTTTTCTCTCCACCAAGCTTTATTACATAATCTCTCGTCCCACCATCTTTCTTGGTAGCACCAAGTTGTACCTCCTCGACATACCCGCTCCATTCAACTTTGTATGGTTCAAACTTCTTTTTTATTAACTCTAACTCCTCTTCTTTTTGTTTTACTTCAATTGGTTTTTGAGGTTGCAAAAGCTGTTGAAACGGAAATCCGAGCATCATAGCTGCTCTTGCAAGATGGTACGCAGCCATACCAAGTTCCATACCTATTGCCTGCAAGTTTGGAAGGCCTTCTATCTCAATTTCAATATCGCCCTCTATTTCCACACCCTCTAATTCCTCTATGTTGTACTTTGATAGTAATTTGAGTATATCCTCAAAAGTTAACTTTGACATAAAACCACCCATGATTCTAAGTTTTTAACAATCTTTTCAAACTCCCTAACAAAACTGCAGTTAGTTTTCATCAAATCTACAACGCTTTTGCCCATCATTTCACATTCAACAACTTTTTCATCGTAGGGGAGTGAACCAAGAAACTTGAATCCTGAATTTTCAGCGAATTCTCTAATTAAATTTTCCGATCTTTTATCTATAACTTTATTACCTATTAACCCTTTTCTTGCATTGATGTTTAATTCTTCCATGAGTTCTGATATTCTCTCTGCTGTTCTAAGCCCCTTTCTTGAAGTATCAGACACAACTATTAAGTAGTTAACACCTGCAATTGTCTTCCTACTGAAATGCTCCAATCCAGCTTCACAATCAACTACAACAAAATCATAGTGCCTCATGAACTTTTTCAGTATTGCCCTAAGTATGTTGTTAGTATAGCAGTAGCAACCTTCTCCCTCCGGCCTACCCATAACAAGTAAATCGAAATTGTCTAATTCCTTCACTACTTCAAAAATTTTTGCTTCAAACCAAATTTCTTTATCACCTTTTATCTCATCTCTACTACTTTGAAAAATTTCTCTAATATCCCCGAGAGTTCTCTCAACTTCAACTCCAAATGCCTCAGGCAAATTTGAGTCGGGATCCGCATCTACAGCAAGTAAGCTACCTTTTTTACATAAATGGAGAACCAACATAGCAGAAACCAAAGTTTTTCCAGTACCCCCTTTACCAGTAACAGCGATTAGTATAGCTATCACCTCTTTTTCTTTTTAAAGACTATTTTCTCCACGTATATTTTTGCACCTTTAAGTTCAATTTTCATAAACAATCACTCCTTCTTTTTGACTATTATTTTATCAATTTTTATTGTAGCATTTTTTATAGTTAACTTTATTACAGGTTGTAATGACTGAGGTTGTAGCTGGGATAGTTGCATAAACTCCATTGGCTGAGTGGGTTGTTGTTCAACTTTTTCTTCTTCAACTTCTTCTTCTGTTTCTTCCTCTTTCTCTTCCAACCACCCTTCAGTTATCTTTTTACCATCAACTGGTCTAACAACACCTTTAACTACGGGATGATCAACCCTTTTTAAGAATTCTTTAAGTTCCTCCATAGTTTTTGCATCTTCCTCCGTAGCTATTTTATCTCTCATATCTTCAGGTATATACTGCAAAACTTTCTGCTTCAATTCTTTTGGCATCCAAACTACTCTATACCATCCTCCATCAGCTTGAATGAACTTCTTACTCCTGAAGTAGCTTATACCTATCCCAAGAAATCCAACTACCTGTTTTCCACCACCAGTCTGACCAGCCATTGTTGAAAAAGTAAGACCGTTTGGTGCAGGTTCAGGATACCCCCTATGAATCCACCCTATTCCATCTACTTCTGGCATGTAGAATCCAATTACTTCAAAACACCCACAAGATGGGTGTGGATATTCAAGAAAACTGTGTAATTTTATTCTTTCAGTCACGCCTCCACTCTCGTTTTTTGCAAATTCATTAACTCCAGAATACTCCCCGCCAATCGGATCAATTATCTCTCCTTTCGGAACCGCTTTATTTGGCCCCTCTGGATCTACTCTTGCGGCGGCTCTTCCATCAAACCAAGTTATTGCACCACATAAAGATGGTCTATCTGGACTTATTATGCAAACATCAGATGGAGCAAAACTTTGACACAACGTACAAGAATAGAATTCTTCAACATCCTCATCATGTAAGGATTCAACTCTTGCATCTCTCTCCTCATATATTGGCATTGCTACTTCTTTAAGTGTTTTTTCTACAAATTCCCTGTCAGTTGCATAAACAGCCTCTATTTTCTCAATAAACGGCATTTCATTCTTAAACAAAAGCATTACTGCTTTTGCAATAGTCGCAAGGCTTTTCAAACCTTTTTCTACAGCTTTTTTACCTACTCTAATCCAAACGTCGTATCTCTGGTTTAGATGCATAACACCCTCTATGTAGTTTTGGAAGTCGTGATTTCTTCTTTCTATTATTGGTTCAAGATCTGTGTCTATCTTTTCTCCTGCAACATAGTAAATCATGGCAAAAGGATGAGCTTTGCCCTCTTCAAGTTCATCTAAATCTTTACCTACGATTGTAACTTTCATATCTTCTACCTGATCCTCAGGTAATGCCATAACAAGCTCAAATCCCGGTTGCTTTGGCCCGGCTAACTCTACGTACATCTCTCCCTTTCTTATTCTTTCACCCTCATGCATTGGAGATATATCTACAGGAAAATCGTACTCCTCACCTTCACTAACTTTAACTTTAACGTTTTCCGGAATTTCTACTTTTTTTCTCTCCGCCATTTTAATCACCTTTAACAATCACTCAAACAAGATACCAAAGTTTCAATCAACCCGTAGTTATCACAGTTAGGAAAACTTAGCTTGGCATTAGGTTGATAGTAAAAATCTATACTAACAGTTAGAACATTCAAAAAATGCTTTATGTTTGAAAGTAACCTCGAAAGTAAGTAGGGTTCAAATCCAACAAAAATTAGGATGTTCACATCTGTCAATTTTTCCGTAATATGGGACAGAAGACAGGTATTTACATTAATGCCTCTTTCAATTAGAGGTTTAGATGACCCTCCCGTAGCAATTACTTTAATTCCACTTTTCTTTACAAGTTCTGCAATTAAATCTGCAAGAATTTCATCCTCTAAAAGTTTTCCCCCGGTAATTAAGACAGATTTACTCTTTCTCTTTTTTAGTATTCTTGCAAGAGTTTCTGGTCCTATTTTTCTCGCTTTTTCAACCTGGAACTCCGGATTAAAGATTTTTTCTTTCATTTAATCACCTTACGTACTTATCATAAACATGCTCTACAATAGTCGGATTAAATCCGGCATCATACTTTCTAATAGGCCCCTCTAAAATCTTCTTTTTACTCCAATCTATTTTCCAGCCATGTTCATCTTCTAAAATTTTTAAAAGCCTATCCTTCATTTTTGTTGGTAAGTCCATCTCAGTTCTAACATACAAATGCCAATCATCCGGTAGGCAACCAAGGTACTTTTCGCTTAATTCTATGTAATGTGTTAGTTTAATTTGCCTACCCATGTAAGTGTCTCCCGGCCTTAGACATAATCTTGCTAATTGAACTATTGCCTCCTCCTTAGTTTCAGCTACAACCAACAAACAATCCGGGCAGGGTTCAATTTCCATCTTCTTCTTAGTTTTTATATCATAAACCCACCATTTATCTTTTTTCCACAGCTTTCCAACGTATCCTCTCCTGTACTTTGAACCGTGAGGTCCAACAACTGCTGGTATTCCAAGTCTATTAAACCCAGTAGCAATACTCGCTGCTTTCTGACTGTACGGCCCCCAAGCAAGACCAACAGCACCTATTCTGTGTAAAATATAATCGGCTATTTCAGCGTAATTTCCTCTGAGTTTTCTTTGAGCAAAAATTGCCGCAATTTTTATTGCAGCTCCAGTTATGTGAGAATTAGATACACAACTACCACAATTAACTAATCCACCAGCATCAAAAACGCCGGGATATTTTTCATATAAGCTTTTTCCCTCTTCATCTCTATACATTCCAAGATCCATTGCGTGACAACCGGTAGTAACGACAATATACTTTCTTTTTAGAAATTCCTCTATAATTTCTGAAACTTCTTTTCTTGACTTAGGATAGTTTGGACAGCCTATTGGGGCTATTACTCCCGGAATAGTTCCCATAACTATTGGCTGACCGACCTTTCTTATTTCAGTGTCTTTTATTGGTCCTCTTCCAGCCCTCATTTTACCCGTTTTTTCTCTTATATGCTTGTAAGCAGCTTTCATTATAACATCTACAATCCTAATATTTCTTGGACAAGCCTGCTCACACCTTCCACAAGCCAAACAAGTATCCTCAATTATTTCAAAATAGCTATAATCCCCAGATTTTGCTAATTCCATTGCTCTATCTATTCTCAGGTTGTGAGGACAGGCAAAAACACAGTTCATACACATTGTACATCTATCAACAAGATCCTCAAGTTCCTCATCACTCATATATATGGGGCTTTTTCTATTTTTGTAAACATTCATAGCCACTTTAACAGCTACTTCTCCAACTTTGTCTGGATCCCTTATTAAAACACCCTTCACGTTTCCAGAAACGAGATCTCTAACAATTTCATCTGGATCATCCTCGGTTCTATCTATTAAACCTCTTGCAGCAGCTTCAGAAGTCGCTATAAGTGGTATTCCCATTTTAGCACACTCTCTCAGTGTGTCAGCTCTTATACACTGTTCATCAGTGACCACAACGTCAGGAATTCCCGATCTTATAGCTCTCAACTCATAACTTAAAGTTCCAACAACCTTAGCTCTTGGATCATAACGAGAAGTATCTATAGCTGTACAACACAAACCAGCTATTTCAACTTTGTTTTCCAATCCATGTTCTCTTAAGTAATCATCAATATTTCTGGCTGGAAGTATATTATGACCTATAACAAGTATAATTGGTTTTTCAGATTCAAGAACTCCAAATCCCACATCTATTAAAGGAGCGTCTGGATCACCCTTAGGATAATTAAACGCAACTATCTGTGCTATATCTGCAACCTCCATTCCAACGTGATCAAGCATACCTACATGTAATGCTTTTGACTCAAAATCTATGTAATCTTCCTCCTGCCCAGTGTGTATTGTATGTAAAACTCTAACCAATTCCTGCTCTACGTAATTCAAAACTTTTTCTAAATCTCCAATAGTCTTAGGCTTTATACCCAACACAAGTCTTATGTTGGGAGCTTCGATATCTATATCAGGCCCCAAATCAATTGGTTTGTCTCTACCAAATTTCTCTATGAGATAGTGTACTAAATGCCTTGCATGAGTTGCATGAGCTGAAGCTCCTATTAAACAAGCTATGGTTACCATCCTGGCTTTTTGTGTTCTTAGATCAATTCCGCAAGCTCCTTCCTTATTCCCAGTTAATTCACATGGGCCCATTGTACAAAGATTACAAAAATCCTGAACAGGCATGTATATGGGTTCATAACGACTTAAAAGTTTTCTATCCCAATATCTTAAATCGAGAATGTGTGGCTTAGGTGTAGGACCCAACTCTTCCCATTCTTCATCTCTTAAGGCTTCTTCATCAACAATATCTCCAATTTTAATAGTTATGTTTCTCAGTTCGTCTATGATTATGCCATTACCAATGTTTATATCCATAACATCACCTGCTGAACATCAGTTTTAATTATTTTTCAGAAGAGCTAACAAGTGTTTGACTTTTAAAATTTATCATGGTTATATATTGCTTATTACTTTACACTTATTTAGTATTACTAATTAGGTTAGTAAGATAAGTTGATCAACATAGAAGTTAAAAACAAACAGCCTCCAATTACACTATGCAAATCAGAAAAGAAGATGGTGCTGGCGGAAAATATATGCAAGATTTCTTGAAAAAATTCATTTTGTCTCGGTTTAGGGGGGGAATTGGAGAAATAAAACTCGAGGATTTAGAAGATTCTTCAGACTTTGAAGATTTCGTTTTTACTACTGACTCCTATGTAGTTACTCCACCAGTCTTTAGAGGGGGGAGTATTGGATCTCTTGCGGTTTGCGGAACTTGTAATGACTTAGCAGTAACTGGTGGTAAACCCTTAGCAATGTCAATGTCACTAATAATACAGGATGGTTTCGATGCTGAAATTTTGGAAAGAATACTGGATGATATGAAGTACTGGAGTGAAAAAGTTGGAGTTAAAATAGTAACTGGAGATACAAAAGTAGTTGAGTCTGGTATAGGCATTGCAGTTAATACGAGTGGCATAGGTGTTAGAAATGAAGCTTTAGAAAAAAATCTTGAAGTAGTAAGAGAGTATAAAGACTACCCTTACAGATGGATAAGGGATAAAGGTCTTGGAGAGAACGAAGTAATAATAGTTTCTGGTAGTATAGCTGAGCATGGTATAGCTGTTATGGTTGAAAGAGAAGAGTTTGGATTTGAAATAGATGTAAAATCAGACGTGTATCCAGTATGGCTATTTCTACAGCATGCATTAAAGACTGGAGGCATTACTGCTATGAAAGATCCAACAAGAGGGGGTATTGCAGGAGTTTTAAATGAAATGGCTGAAAAAAGTGGTGTGGGTATAGTTATAGAGGAGGAAAAAGTTCCAATAAGAGAGGAGATAAAGGGTTTTTGTGACGCTCTTGGATTAGATCCAATGAACATAGCTTGTGAGGGGCGAGTAGTCATGAGCGTTGTAAAGGATTTAGCTGATGATATACTAAAAACTTTGAGGAAGTACAATCAAAATGGAGAGATAATAGGTTACACTACTAAAGAGTTTAAAGAGGTGGTAGTAGAAACTTCAATTGGTTCAAAGAAGATACTTCCACCACCCCTTGCAGATCCTATACCAAGAGTGTGTTAGTACCCTTTTAAAATTGAAAGTGCTAATTCTTTGTTGTTTTTTCTGTTTATAGAATAGTTATCCCAGAATACACAAGTACCGAATACAGTAATGTTATCTTTTTTTGATGCAAACACTTTTTTCCCTGAAACTATAGGTTCTCCTCCTTTAATAGAGGCAGAACATGGCATAACTACTTCCTTCTCTTTCCAGAATGCTAATGGAAACATGGGATCGCCATCATTTCTTTCTTCATCAACTACAACATCGTATTCCACTTTAATACCTAATCTACTAACAACTTTATTGATGTTTTTTGCAACTCCATCTATGTTTGAGTAGTATGCAAGAAGTATAACTTTTTTATTCGAGTTAATTATAATTTCAATTTCATCTTTACTGAACTCTTCTTCAGGATAATTGAATATAATTACATCGTACTTCCATAACTCATCAAAAGATTCAACTTGTTCCAAAACTATACCTTCCATTTTTGCGTATTTTTTTAATTTCGAGAAGTAATAGTAATCCTCTATGAGAAATTCACCGTGAGATTTGTCCCACGCAACTAACATGACCTTTTTAAATATATGCTAAAAATAATAATTTTTCGGTGTGAAAATCAAATATGCTTTACCAACATGCACAAAAATTAAACGACCATTATTGAATCAAAATTTATGGAGTGTTTTGACACACACATACATTCAGAAGGAAAGGGTATTACTGAACTTAAAGAGATGTCAGACAATAGTATAAAATTTGCAGTTAGCTGTGCGTACTATCCAATAAAACCAACCAACGGTTATACTTTAATAGATATGTTTAGAAAGATTTCGAGCTTCGAAGTTGAAAGAGGCAGTAAAGTTGGAATTAAAATAATTCCCGCTGTAGGAGTTCATCCAAGGTGTATATGTGATGAATGGAAAAAAGCAGTTGAATGGATAGAGGAGAATGGGAAGATAATAGGAGAGATAGGCTTGGAGATAGCAAGTGATGAAGAAATAAAAGTTCTACTTGAACAACTAAAACTTGCAAAAGAACTTGAATTACCATGCATAGTACATACACCACGAAAAAACAAGAAAAAAATTACAGATAAAATACTGGATACGTTAAAAAAATCAGGTATAGATTCTGAACTTGTAGTTGTTGACCATGTAAATCTGGAGATAGTAGAAAAAGTTCTAAATGAAGGATACTGGGCCGGTTTAACCGTACAGCCAGGAAAGCTGAATGTTGAAGACGTTTTATTGATAGTTGAGAAATTCGGTTTTGACAGATTTGTTCTAAACAGCGATACTGGATTTAACGATTTAGACTGTTTAACTGTCGCAAAAAGTGTAAAAGCTCTTGAAGAAAAATTTAGTAAATTCGATGTTAAAAAAGTAGCGATAGAGAACGGAAAGAAGATTTTCAAGGTGATCTAAGTTGAATAGGCCGGACTTAGATAGTTACTTTATGGAAATAGCTAAAGTAGTTTCAACAAGATCCACATGTTTAAGACAAAAAGTTGGTGCTGTAATAGTAAAAAACAAGAGAATATTGGCAACAGGATATAATGGAGCCCCATCTGGTTTACCACATTGCGAAGAAGTTGGTTGTTTAAGAGAAAAGTTGAATGTGCCAAGTGGTGAAAGGCACGAACTTTGCAGAGCTGTTCACGCTGAACAAAATGCCATAATTCAAGCCGCAGTACATGGTGTAAGCATTGCGGGAGGCACACTATACACAACACATCAGCCTTGCATTATGTGTGCAAAAATGATAATAAATGCAGGAATAAAAAGGGTTGTTTACGGAAAAAAGTATGCAGATGAGAGGGGGCTGGAGTTTCTGAGAGAGGCAGGAATAGAAGTTGTTTATCATCCAATTTAACAATTTTTTAAGACTTAAGAAATTCGAGAGCCTCTTTTGCACTTGCATTTTCGTGAACTATCATAGCTATCGCTTTCGTCATCTTTGTTGGATTTTCTGCCTGAAACACATTTCTACCAATTGCTACACCTCTTGCCCCACCGTCCATAGCCATTTCTACCATCTTTAACAGATCCTCTTCACTCTTCATTTTTGGACCACCTGCGACAACTACTGGGACGGGGCACCCTCTTGTAACTCTCTTAAATGATTCTACATCTCCCGTAAAATTCGTTTTTACTATATCTGCCCCCAACTCAGCACCAACTCTCGCAGCTAAGGATACTGCTTTTTCATCATACTGATTTATACCTTCACCTCTTGGGTACATCATAGCTAATAGTGGCATGCCCCACTCCTTACAAGATTTACTTACCTCTCCAAGAACTTTTAACTGTTGAGCTTCAGTCCTACTACCTATGTTTATATGCACACTTACAGCATCAGCTCCAAGTTTTATAGCTTCTTCAACTGTACAAACAAGCACCTTTTCATTTGGATCTGGGCTTAAAGTTGTTGAACCACTCATATGCACTATCAATCCAACGTCTTTGCCATAACCTCTATGACCAAAGGGAACTATACCCTTATGAATTACTACAGCATTTGCACCACCTTCAGCCACAGCGTTTATCGTTTCTGGCATGTTCTCTATACCTTCTATCGGTCCCATAGATAGGCCATGATCCATAGGTACTATCACTGTATTTCCACTATTCCTATCTATTATCCTTTCAATTCTGATTCTCTTTCCAACCTCCATAACAACACCTCATGCTATTTGACACTATGACTCACACTATCACGGAATATATAATTTTCCAATAATAGTTAAATGAGTTAAACAACCATCTTTTCCCATTATAAAGTTAGTATTTAAATAATCTAACCACGTAATATATACTAATGAAAGTAGTTATACTTGCAGGAGGTTATGCAACAAGGTTATGGCCAATAACTAAAACAAAAGCGAAGCCTCTCCTACCCGTAGGGAAGAAAAAAATAATTGATATAGTGTACGAAAAAGTTAGAGATTTTGGAGAAGTAATCGTTTCAACAAATAGAAGGTTTGAAAGAGATTTTAAAGAGTGGAGCAAAGATAAGGATGTAGAACTATTTGTTGAAGAAACAATGAGAGAAGAAGAAAAACTCGGTGCGGTTAAAGCTTTATCCTTGGTATTAAAAAATATAAACGATGAAGTTTTAGTAGTTGCGGGAGATAATCTTTTTTCGTTTGATCTTAGCGAATTTATAAACTATTACAAAGAGAAAAAGGGTCCGTGCACGTGTCTATACGATGTTGGGGATTTCGAGCTTGCTAAAAGATATGGTGTAGCAGAGTTAAGAGGAGATAAAATAGAGAAATTTATAGAAAAGCCACCAAATCCCCCATCAACAATGGTAGGTATAGGAATTTACGCTTTTCCAGAATATATAGCTGATTTAATAGAAAAATACGTAAAAAGCGAGAATGAAGTAGATAACATAGGCAGTTTCATATCTTGGATTTGTAAAAAAGATAAATTGTTCGGTTTTACATTTTCAAATGGAGTTTGGTACGATATAGGAAGTCCAGACTCATACATAGAAGCTTTAAAAGTTTTCATGGAAAATTACATAGGAGATGTGGAAATTGAAAAGTACTCAAAGATAATAGAGCCAGTTTACATAGATGACGGAGTTAAAATTACAGGTAGATCGATGGTTGGACCTTACGCGTGCATCGGAAAAGACTGCTTAATAGAGAGTTCCGATGTTTGCGAGAGTGTTCTTTTTAACAAAGTTATCTTAAGAAATACAGCAATATGGAGAAGTCTAATAGATGATGAGTGTGAAATCAGAAGACTTAACTTAAGCGGATCTATTATAGGTTCTCACGCAAAAATACAGAGAGCATGAAAGTTGCAATAGTTGATGGCTATGTTGATGAACCATCTTGTCTTGGAGTACCCCCCTATATTTCACCGTATCCAAGATATATAAAGGGAATGTTAAATTATCTACAGATTCCATCCAAGTATTTTACTGCCGATCAAGTTAGAGAAAACCCCTCAATTTTAGAAAAATTTGACTTCTCAATAGTAATAGCTGGTGCAATAGTTCCCGGAAAGTATCTTAGTTCCAAACCACTAAGCTTAGAGGAAATAAATTTACTTCCCGGAGAAAAAATAGTAGTTGGTGGGCTTGCTCTTGAACTTGAGGATAGAGAAATAGAGCTTCTTAACGTAATCGACTACCCATTTGAAGAAAAACTACTAAGAAAACTAAAAAAAGAGGTGAATTTCTGGAATAACTTTGAAAAGTTCGTAATACTTGGAAGTGAGGTTGTAAAAGAGCATCCTGAATATCCCCATTTAATATGTGAAATAGAAACTTATAGAGGCTGTTACTGGGGAAAGTGTTCGTTTTGTATGGAAAGATTGCACAAAGTCAGGCAAAGAAGTGCTAAATGCGTTTTAAAAGAGATTGAGGTTTTATACAATCATGGAATAAGACATTTTAGACTTGGCAGACAAACCGATTTTCTAACTTACATGGCTGATTTCTCAAGAGAAGTGCCTAAGCCAAATCCAGAAAAAATGCTATCTTTTCATAAAGCAATATGGAAAAACTGTCCTGAAATAAAAACTTTACATTTAGATAATATAAATCCAAAAACAATAGCAGAATATCCTATGGAGAGTGAAAAATTAGTAAAGATTATAGTAGAATATCAAACTCCCGGAAACGTAGCGGCAATGGGTTTGGAGAGTGCAGATAAAAAAGTAATAAAGGAGAATAATCTTTGTTCGGATGTTGATGATGTTGAGTTTGCTATTGAGCTAATAAATAAGTATGGATCTATTAGAGGTCACAACGGAATGCCCGCTTTTCTACCGGGATTGAACTTTGTCATAGGTTTAAGAGGTGAAACTAAGAGAACTTTTGAAAAAAACTACGAATTCCTCAATAAATTGCTGGAAAAAAACCTCTTACTTAGGAGGATAAATATAAGGCAGGTAAAAGTGCTCAGATATACACCTTTATTTTCAGAAAAGAGGGAAGTTGAAAAAAGGTTGAAAAAACACAGAAAATATTTTTTAACATTTAAAAAATTAGTGCGAGAAAATATAGACCGTAAAATGCTGGAAAAGATCTTGCCTATTGGCACAACTCTAAAAGATGTTAGATGCGAAGTTTATGAGAAAGGAATAACTTTTGGCAGACAGTTTGGAAGTTATCCTTTAATAGTAGGTATTATAGGAAAATTTGAAAAAAATACGTATTTGGATGTGAAAGTCACTGGATATGGTATGAGGTCTGTAACTGCAATTAAACCAATTGATTTAGAGAAAGCAGATTTAAAAGAGTTAGAAGCAATTCCGGGTATAGGTAAAAAGATTGCAAGAAAAATATTGATGGAGAGGAATAAAGGCAAGAAAAAAGATGAACTTTTAAAAATATTAAAAAGAGAGTGTGGAGAGTCATTTAAGCTTGTTAATTCATTTTTAGCCTAATTTTTTCCAAAGTTGCCTTATCTATAACTACTTTAAAATTTTTAGTCTTGTAAATTTTTTTAATTGTCATTCTTTCTTCATCTATCTCTACTCTAACTTCAAGAAATCCTAAGTTTATGAGTTTTTTTATATGGTTTATAAGAAGTGGTTTAGATATATTAAGCATTTCTCTAAGCTCTCTACTGCTTTTTTCTTCCATACAAAGAGCTAAAATTTTTAATCTTATTGGATTTGCCAATATTTTCAAAGTTTCCGCAAGATCCTCAGCTGTACACATGTTATTCTCGCAATTCTTTTCTAAGTTCTTCTATCTCAATTCTAAGTTTTTTATTTCGTTTAGAAGTTCTCTCATTACTTCATCATCTTTGTTAGTTTGCTCGGTAAACAGCATTTTGATGAATAGAACTGCTCCAGCACAAAATACTAACAAAACAAACAACCAAAATATCCAATCTACAAAATCCATTCCGGGGGGTAATGGCATGTGAAACACCTCCTGAGGTAAATTTAACTATACTTAGGTAAACTAATATTTACCCTATATTTAAAGTTTTTGGAAGTAAATCGATTTAACTAATTTAGATTGAAGAAGATAATGAAGTGTTTACGCCGGGGGTGGGCGTACCGACTTCGAGTTCAACACCCATTCGACTTTCAGAAAGGGGTCTAAAGTAAAATATGGCAAAGAAAACAAATTACAGATGTTTCACTCAGCCGACAAGTACTACAGAAGACAGCTTGAACTGCTGAAAGAAGAACATCCTGAAAGCTATGCGGTTATAGAGGATTTTGTAGAGGATATGCTGGCTGAAGGGTTGAGTGTCCACAGACTGTACTCCTATCTGCTATGGTTGAGGAGGCTGCTGAAGGCTGTCGATAAGAGAATTGACGAATGGGATAAAAAGGATGTTAGAAGGGCAATCAATCACTTTAAAGCTGAAATGGATCATGAAAGGATAACTGAAAATTCTTTTGAGGAAGTTAAGAAGACATTAAAGAAGTTCTTTAAATGGCTTGAGAAAGAAGAGATTGTAAACTGGTTTTCTTTAAAGAACGTGGAGACCAAGGTTACGCCCCAAGATCTTATCACAGAAGAGGAATTTGAGGCAATGCTAAAAACATGTATGAACTCAAGGGATAGAGCAATAATATCTCTGCTTTATGAAACTGGAGCAAGAATTGGAGAAATTGGTTCGATGAGGGTAAAGGATGTTTCATTCGACGAATATGGAGCAATAATCTGGTTACCGAAGAGCAAAACTGTTAGAAGGAAGCTAAGAATTGTTTATTCAGCAAGGTATCTTTCAGAGTGGCTTTCTGACCATCCACTGAAGGACAATCCTGAAGCAGCTTTATGGATTAAGCTTTCTGGCAGCAAAGCTTTACAGCCAATGGTCTACAAGGATTTGCATGCACAGATAAGGAAGATTGCAAAGAGGGCGGGAATAAAGAAGAGAATCTATCCACACCTCTTCAGGCACACAAGGGCTACAAGGTTGCTTGCGAAGGTTCCAGAATCAATTGGAGCCAAGTACATGGACTGGGTTAATGGAAGCAAGATGGTTGGTATCTATGTGCATTTAGCAAGCGAAGATGTTGATGAAGCCATTTTAAGAATGCACGGAATAAAGACGAACAACAATAACAAGGATTTGGAAGTTAAGCAGTGTCCCCGCTGCATGATGGTTAATCCAGCTACATCAAGGTTCTGCTCTCGTTGTGGATTGCCGTTGACAGAGGAAGCAATTCAAGAAATAGAGGAGTGGGAAAGAAGGAAGAATGAAGCGTTAAATGAGCTGACAAATCCACAGTTCATCAAGTTCTTCATGGGAATGCAGAGGGAGATTGAATTGCTCAAGGCTGAGATTGAGAGGATAAGAAATGAGAGAATGAGGGGAGTGGAATAAATGAAATACCTGCGTTGGGATGAAAGCCTTTTCAGGAATGAAAGTGTGTTTGATCCAGACTATTTACCCGATGTCTTGCTCCACAGAGATAAGCAGCTGACAGCACTGGCAGCAAATCTAAGGCCTGCATTAAGAAATTCAACTCCAATCCACACCCTTTTATTCGGCCCGCCGGCTACAGGCAAGACTTCTGCAGTGAGAACGATTCTGAATGAAATAAGCGATTACACTTACACAGCCTACATTCGCTGCTCTTTGGCAAGATCAGCGTACAAGGTAATGGCAAGGATATTTGAGCGAGTTTGCAGACAGCAGCCCCCTCAGACTGGGATTTCGATAACAAGGCTCTACGATTCGATATGCCAGAAACTTGCTGACAATGATAAGGTGTTAATAGTTGCCTTGGATGACTTCAACTTCCTTGATGACGATGCTGCCAACGATGTTCTTTACACTCTTTTGAAAGCTCATGAAGAGTACGCTGTTAAGATCGGCATAGTTGCTGCAACGACCGAAAGAGTCATGCTTGACATTAAAACTGGAGCAATCTTTCATCCCGATGAAATCTACTTTCCACTATACGATGAGGATGAAATAGGGAGCATATTGAGGCAGAGGGTTAAGCTTGGATTCTTCGAAGGAGCTATGACGGATGAAGCATTCGATAGAATTGTTGAGCTGACTACAAAGGCCTGCGACTTGAGATTTGGCATCTATCTGCTGAGGATGGCTGGCATAGAGGCTGAAAGGGGGGCATCAAGGAAAGTTGAGGTTGAGGACGTTGAAAGAGTTTACGAGGGAGGAGCCAGGGTATTCCTTGCTAAAAGCATCTCTGCCTTGAATTCTGATGAAAGAGAGACTCTCAAAATCGTTTATTCAATCAAAGGAGATGTGAATTCAGGAGAAGTCTTCAAAATTCTAAAAAACGAAGTGAACATGAGCTACACCCGCTTCTACGAAATAATCAACAAGCTTGAAAGGCTGAGGCTTATCGACGTCGTCATGGGAAGGAAGGGCAGGGGAAGGACGAGGTACATCATAAAGAAGTTATAGCAGCGATATTGTAATGGGTGCTTTGGAGATATATTGAAGGATGGAACTATGAAGAAGGTATTTCTGCTTATCTTGGCTGCATTGACTTTAGGCTGCTTGGCTGAATCACCAGAGCTCACAACTCAAACTCCAACCTTTTTACCTGCTACTCCAGCACCATCTGCAACAACTTCTCCAACATTGCAGACTCCCACTCCGCAATCAGAAACACCAGCGATTACTCCAGCCTCAACGCTTGAATTCCAGTTTGGAGTCAAATACCCAGCAAAAGTCGTCTACGTTTACGATGGAGACACAATAAAAGTTAATCTGAGCGGTCAAATCCTGATAATCAGATTGCTTGGCGTTGATACTCCTGAGAAATATCCTGAGAAGAACAAACCATACGAATACGATGCGATAACAAATCTAACCTATTTAGCTGAATGGGGCTGGAAAGCTAAGAATTTTGCTTATGAGATGCTCTACAACAAAACAGTCTACATCGAGTTCGATGAGGTTGCTGGATTGAAGGGCTATTACGGCAGGTATCTTGCCTACGTTTACTTACCGAACGGGACAGACTTCAATGCCTTGCTTGTGAAAAATGGGTTTGCTAGAGTTTACGTTGAAGGAGAATTTAAGAAGGAGCAATATTACCTACAGCTCGAGGAAATTGCAAGATCAAACAAAACCTGTTTGTGGAGGATAGAGAGGT
>JALSLC010000013.1 GCA_026988525.1 Archaeoglobaceae archaeon | reverse complement strand
CTCAGTTGCTCCTTTTCTCTTATCTGCTCTGCTATTTATGAATCTGTTGGCATTGACAATAAATATATGGAAATTATCATATAAATCTTTTATTTCATCTGTGTTTGAATTACTTATCATAACATACACACCTTTTTTTGTTAGTTTCTTACAAACTTTTGCTAATCTTTTCTGCTCAGTATAATCAAAACCACTTGGTGTGTAGTCTGTAAAATAGGCTGTTTCCGAAACTGGTTGGTATGGTGGGTCAAAGTAAACAAAATCACCTCTATGAGCAGATGAAACGGCCTCTTCAAAATCTACGTTAAGTATCTCAACATTCCTAAGCATATTGCTGAATTCGAGAATAAGTTCCTGTGAAGGCATACTTGGGTTCTTGTATCGGCCAAATGGAACGTTGAATTTTCCTGCCTTATTGACTCGCCATAACCCGTTGTAACAGTGTTTATTCAAATATAGAAACAATACTGCCCTTTCAATTCTATACTCTGGATTTCCAATTATTTCATTGAACCTTTCCCTGAGTTTTAAGTAAGTATCTTTCTCATTTTTGAATTCTGTACTGCTTATCATTTCAATGAGCTCATGAGGGTAATTTTTGACAACATTGTATAGGTTTATTAGCTCCTCATTTAGGTCAGATATAACTGCTGATTTTAGTATTCTCCTTTTATATAATTCAATCAATAGTGCTCCACCACCAACAAATGGTTCATAATACGTTTCCCATTTTCTTGGAAGTCTTTTTACCAATTCTGGCAAAAGCTGTCTCTTTCCTCCAGCCCATTTTACCAATGGTTTAAGCATCAATAAAGATAGTGTAAATACAAATAATTAAAACCATCGATCAGGGAATAAAATTCTCAAAGAAATCTTTGTCATATTCCTCAATCAGCCCAGAATCGCAAAAAGTCGATAATTTTTCTTCAAGAGGTATCTTAGCTATTATTTTTAACCCATATTTTTTGGCTAATAAATCAGAACCTTTGCCAAATCTTGCAACTCTTCCGCATTCAGGGCATTGATAGTAGCTCATGTTTTCAACTATACCAAGTACATCCGTATTCATAGTTCTTGCCATATTTATTGCCCTCTCAACTATTGAGGCTGTTAAATCGTGAGGGGTTGCAACCATAATTACACCATCAAGATTTACTTCTTGCATAACTGTTATTGGAACATCTCCCGTTCCGGGAGGCATATCTATTATTAGGTAGTCTAACCTACCCCAGGAAACGTATGCCAAGTAATCTCTCAAAACTTTTGAAATCATGGGTCCCCTCCAAATAACAGCAATACCATCGGGAGTCATGAATTGTATGGACATTATCCTTATAGCATGTTTTGTACTTAAAACAGGTTCAATACCCTCTATACTTGAGAGAGGTTTTTTCCTTTCCATACCAAAAAGTTTGGGTATAGATGGGCCAAGAAAGTCTGCATCAAACAAACCTACTGTAAATCCTTTTTTAGCAAGATGTATTGAGAGCAAAGCTGCAACAGTTGATTTGCCCACACCACCTTTTCCACTCATAATAGCTATTTTTTTCTTTATTTTTTCCATTTTTCTTCTAATCATTTCAGAAAGCTCATCTTCAGCCATGACTCGAAATTTTACCGTGGGTTTTTAAATCCTTTCCAATTTCTTAACTTCTGCCTTCTACCTTTAACAGTAGTTCTACCTTCAACTATAGCTTTTAAAATATCATTTTTATTGCATTTAATTAGCGTTACTGCTGCCCCAACTTCTTCCACTTTATGTGCATCACTTCCAGCTATTCCGGGTTTTTTATAAAATTTAGCCAATTTATTCGAAAGAAAATTACACAAACCCAGTATGTACTTGGAGTTAAAAATTTCTATTGCATCTGCTTCTTTAGCAATCCAAAACTTTACCAAACCATGTCTGTAGAACTGGAATGGATGTGCAACAGCAGTTATTCCCCCAAGATTTTTAACTAACCTTATAGTGTCAATCATACTCATTCCACAATCAATATCTCTTTTAACACCGTAAGCCAATAAATGACCATCCGAAGTAGAAATCTCTATTCCCGGTATTACAGTAATGTTCAAATTCTCCTCTTTAACAACATCCATTGCCTCAAGAGATCCATCTACTGTATTATGATCAGTTATAGATATTGCATTTAAACCTTTTTTTAGTGCAAAGTTAATTATATCCTTTACTTTACTTTTTGAATCTTTACTGTGGTTTGAATGCACGTGCATGTCTGCCACCATCATATCCACTGAATCTATTTTAAAGATTAAAAGTTTGGTTCAATTGGATTATACTTAAAAACTTAGAGATTCGAAGTAAAAACATGAGAATAACACCACTATGCCTAGCATGTTTAATAAATAGAGCATACATGGAAGCAGAAATGGTAACAAAGGACAAGGAAGTTATTTATAAGGCTGTAGAGGAAGCTTTAAAGATTTTAGCTAAGCGTTTTCCAGAAAGGGGTATTAATGCAGTTATAGCCACAGAAATGCATAGAAAAGTTTACGAAATAATAGGTTGTAGCGATCCGTACAAAGAAGTAAAAAAGAGGGCAAACGAATTGGTTATAAAAGCTCTCCCAGAAGTAAAAAAGGTCATTGAAAAAAAAGAAGATAAATTTAAGGCAACAGTTATAGCATCTATAATAGGAAATACTTTTGATTATGGAGTTATGGGTCACGAAGTCAGAGAAGACTTTATATCCTTCTTTAAAGAGGCTTTTAAAAAAGGTCTAAAAATAGATGACACAGACGAGATAAAAGAGCTTTGCAGAGGCAGAGTTGTGTATCTAACAGATAACGCAGGAGAGATTATCCTCGACACACTGTTAATGAAAGAAATAAAAAAAATATGTGAGAAATTGACTCTTGTAGTTAGAGGAAAGCCAATATTGAGCGATGCAACTTTGGAAGATGCCAAACTCTGCGGTGCTGATAAAATAGTAGATGAAGTTTTAACCAACGGTAAAGGTGCCATAGGCATAATAGATGAAGAACTACCAAAAGAGACCAAAGATAGAATAGAAAATGCAGATATATTAATAGCGAAAGGTATGGCAAACTACGAGTGTCTGTCTGATTCACATTATACAACGGCATTTTTACTAACGGCTAAGTGCAAACCAGTAGCGGAAGATATAGGAGTAAATGTAGGAGATATGGTAGCAATGTTAAAAAGCAAAAAGTGATAAATTTAAAGATATATACTAATTTTTATGGAGGGTATAAATAGGGAAAGAGCATTAGTTGAACTTTTTGGTGCTCTCGAAGGTAGGTATGGCCCAAATTACGAATGCAAATACTATCCCTGTCACTTCGATGGACAAGATTGTTCATTTTGTTTTTGTCCGTTTTATCCTTGCTTCAACTATGAGCTTGGAATGCTAAAAAAGACGACCAAAGGATATGTTTGGAGTTGTAAAGACTGCAATTGGATTCATGAAAAAGATGTTGTGGAGAAAGTTTTAGAGGAATTAAGCGCCTACCCAAGACAAAAATTGGTGGAAGAAGACTGGATTTTTTTCAATAGAATATTCCAAAAAATATATCATGGTAGAGAGATAGGATATCCAGTTGGTAAATCTTACGTACTAATGAACGTTGGAGATAATTACGAAAAATGCGAAGTAAAATTCTTAGCCGTCAAATTGAAGAATTTTGAAATTTTGGATGTTGAAGAAGGTAAAGATACATCAAATCTAAAAGAGCTTGAGGCGGTAATAATTCCAGTTTATGAAAACGGATATTTATTTGGATTTAAAGCTGAAGGAGATAAGTTCGAAGGGATTAAATGGAAACTTTAACATTCATACAAATTTTTCAAAGTTTCAGTCCTCATACCAGCTAAGTTTCCTGAAACACCACTCACAATAACGTATCTATCTGTTTTTCCAACTAATTTTCCAATGTAAAACGGATAGTAAACTTCAATAACATCTAATACTTTTAATTCCGAGGCGTTTGCTGATATTCCAAATGCGGCAAACTTTAAGTGATTCTTGAACACGTTAAGTTCTTCAAGAAATCTTACAAGTTTTTCTACATCTACATTCTTTTCTACTTTCCCTTCATCCAAACTCTCAACTTCTTCAATTTTTGGAGGGTATGAAAAAGATAGACCTGTCCACAAACCATCTACAAGCTCATAAACATTCATAATTTCCACAATTTTTGGCCCAACAAATTCAAATTTATCTTTTTCAATCACTCTTAATTTTATAATTGCAACTGGTATCCATAATAATTTTACACCTTCCAATTTTTCTTTTTTTATTAAGCCCTTTCTTTGGCTAAGAATTGTTTTCTTAGCTTCCTCCAAACCTACTTTTAACGAAACTATCTTCACAATTTAGCTTACTATTACTGAATATATATAGATTTTAGTTGTTTAAAGATGTGGCTGTAACGGACCCGCCGGGATTTGAACCCGGGTCAAGGGGTCCGAAGCCCCTTAGGATGTCCCCTACCCCACGGGTCCTTTTGAAGTTATTAAGATTGAAGTTATTAAGATTAAAAAGCTATATGTTCCTTTCTATCCACTGTTTTATTTCGTGTTTTGGATATGCTCCAATTAAGGAATCTACTAAATTCCCTTTCTTAAAGAAAAGCAAAGCAGGTATTGCAGATATGGCAAATTCTACAGCTATGTTCTCGTTTTTATCTACATTTAATTTTCCAAATGCTACTCTACCACTATACTCCAATGAAACTTCGGATATGATGGGAGAGATTAACTTACAGGGCCCACACCAGTCTGCGTAAAAATCAACAACAGAATTCTCGTTTTCATGTATAAACTTATAAAAGTTATCTTGATTCAATTCAACTACATTTCCTGAAACGTTACTTTTTTCTTTTTTAGAGAACTTTTTCATCAATTTTTTTAGCTTAGCCATTCTTATTTTTTCCAACTCATCATCCATGTTTAAAATAATTTCAATTAGGTTTAAAATTTTTCGATTTTTCTTTTTAATCTTTCAGATTGTATAAAATATTTAAAACTAAACTAATTCCTCAGATTTTGCTACTACTTTTCTTGCTGAAAGTTTACCGAGCTTAGAGTTATCTACAAACACAACTCCTTCAGATTCAACAACATCTATCTTTGAACGATATATTTTTACATCCTTCTTGGCTTTTATTTTTTTGCCAATGCACCCCGGTTGTACTATAGCTGAAGTACACCATATTTCATTGAATTTAATCTTAGCTCCAAGAACTACATTTTCAGCTTCAATAATTCCATTTACCAAACTGCCTTTACCTAGGATGACTTCTTTTGCATTGATATTCCCAAGAAAACTAACACTCCTCCCCGCTATCAATTTTCCATCAAACTTAACGTTTTTCAAAACTACTTCCCCGCTATCAACAATCAGTATATTTTTTTCTGGATCGTATTTCATATTTAAATCCCCTCTACTTTACTCCCTGCCTAACTTCAACTGCCACACCTCTCTCGAAGTCAAGCATTTCCTCAGCTGAAAGTACGGCTCTTCCCGTTGCAAGCAAATTATCTTCCTCATCAACAACTAAAACTTCATCTCCCGGCCTAATACTTCTATCCACATCTACTACATGTTTTGCAAAAACACTTCTACCAAGTTCTATGAAACTCGATACTTCACTTAAAACACAAACTCTAAGTTTTGGATATTCAAAAAATGAGTGTAATCTTCTCGCCCCCTCTATACTGATAGTTAATAATCCTGTATCAGCTTTCAAAGTTGCAATTCTTACCCCTCTATCAACAATCTGTCTTATTCTTCCTGTATTAGATAGTATAAATTCGCAACTATCTGGAAAAAGAGATGTGCCAGCACCATAACCAAATTGAAAATCTGCAATTCTTCTAACTGTTTTAAGCATTATTTCATCTACCATACCTTCTTTCCCTCCTTTGATAATCTCTCAAACATCTGAGAAAATCAACATATCTAAATTTTTTTAAATCAACGTCTGCAAAGTACAGTTCGCTATATATGCTCTGCCATATCAAAAAATCTGGTATAATGTTTCCAACTCTTATTATCAAGTCTGGAGAACTTTTTACCTCCAAAAAACTTTCAAATAATTTTTCATCTACACTTTCCGGATCTATTTCATTTTTTTCGACCATTTCTGCAAGTTTTTTTATGGCTGTGAGTATTTCATCTCTTCCACTTGTTTTTACAATATTCACTTTTACACTATTTTTTCGTTTTTTTATTAGTTCTTTTTGATTTATCTTTTCCTGAGCCTTTGTACAGAGTGTTACTTCATTTATTCCGAATTTGCTACACCATTCTATAAATCTATCAAGCGGAAAAGTATCTTCTGCAACTAACATTACGTGGTTTGGAATTTTCTCTCTTTTAATTTTTCTTTCGAGTATTTTTATGTATAAAGGTAGGAGTACTTTTTCAATGCTCATCAACAAACTTTTTAACGTATTCTAATTAAAAACTTCTTAATGTTGCTGACATTGATAGCTATAGTCCTTTCAATATTTCCACCCAAGATTTCAGATGGATTTGCTATCTTCTTAACTTTATCAAGTGCAATAGTTTACAGCAACTATGAAGTCAGATGGTTTGAAAGTTATTTGAAAGCTATGTTAATAGCATCAATTGTAGTTTTTGGTAACTTCTTTGGTGTTCCAAGCTACGTTATCGCTTCTTCTCTACTAATTTGTGAAGTACACTTTATACTTGAAATGACAAAACTTAGACGTAAGTTTATTTCTTCAGGATACGGTGCTTTGCTGTTCATTTTTATATATACTTCAGTTGGTGCAATATACTTCCATATTATCCAGAATTTTTCCCTACCCTATCTTTTGTTTCTTTCATTAATTGGAGGGCTTTCTGCATCCTTAGTAGAGTACGTTAAAACTGAACCGGGAGCAATGGTAATTGTTGCTTCAACAACTTACTTGATTTTTACGATATACGTAATAAACACAACCATATTCTATCTTGCAGAAGCTTTTGCAATTTCTTTTATTTTAGCTCTAATATCTATGAAAACAGGTGTTGCGGATGAAAGTGGATTATTAAGTGCGACCTTAATTGGGACAATAGTAATACTGTTCACAGATATAAGGTTCTTTACTATAATTTTAACATTCTACATCGTCGGAAGTGCCGCAACAAAGTACATGTACAAAGAAAAGTACGCTAAAGGTGTGGCTGAGCCAGCTGGAGGGGCAAGAGGATATGTAAATGTCTTTTCAAACAGTCTTGCGGCTTTATTTTTTGCAATCAACTATGGGTTTTACGGTTTAGGAGTATTTAAACTCGCTTTTCTGGCATCAGTAGCGACTGCTTTGGGAGATACTGTGGCAAGTGAAATAGGTAAAACTTCGGAAAAAGTTTACTTGATAACTAACTTTAAAAGAGTTGAACCGGGAACAAATGGAGGGATATCTATAAAAGGTGAAATAGCCGCTATTTTTGGTTGTTTGTTGATTTGTATAGTTGCTTTAGTTTTAAGAATGATAAACTTAAATGAAATTTTTGCAATATTTATTTCATCTTTTATAGGAGTACATATCGATAGCTTACTTGGTGCAACTTTGGAGGAGAAGGGTTGGTTAACAAATGCGGGAGTAAACTTTATTGCAACACTTTCAGGTGGTTTAATTTGTCTGCTAATGATGTATCCAAAAAGTTATATTGGAGTATATAAAGTCAAAGTCAGATAGTATTCAGTATTTTATTCAAACAAATTAGCAACATTTATATAGCAAAAAATTCAATATATAAAATAAAAAACAACTATTTTAATGGAAACAGTTTTTATGCGAAAATAATTACGAGCTATATGGATGTGATAATTGGATTGGAAGTTCACGTTCAGTTAAACAAATTAAAAACAAAAATGTTCTGCCCTTGTAGTATAGATTACCACGGAGATGAGCCCAATACACACGTCTGTCCAATCTGCCTTGGAATGCCGGGTGCTATGCCTGTTTTAAATAAAGAAGCTGTAAAAGCAGGAATAAAGGTAGCTTTAGCTTTAAATGCTGAAGTTCAACCTTTCATGGTTTTTGACAGGAAAAACTACTTTTATCCGGATTTACCAAAAGGATTTCAAATCAGTCAATACGACCATCCTCTTGCTTGGGGCGGTTATTTGACCATAGAGACCGATGAAGGAGAGAAAAAAATAACTCTTAAGAGAATACACATGGAGGAGGATCCCGGAAAACTGAGTTACAAAGGCTCTATAACCACAGCAAAGTATTCCTTAATAGACTACAATCGTTCAGGCGTACCACTGCTTGAAATAGTTACAGAGCCGGTAATGAACTCACCAAAAGAAGCGAGACTCTTTTTAAATAAACTAAGAATAATTTTGGAATATCTTGATGTATTCGATGGAAACTTAGAAGGGGCTATGAGAGTTGACGCTAATGTATCTGTAAAGGGAGGAGGAAGAGTCGAAATAAAGAATATTTCTTCGTTCAAAGGTGTTGAAAAAGCACTAACATATGAAATAACAAGGCAGAAAAACCTAATAAGAATGGGTAGAACTGTTAAAAGGGAAACAAGACATTTTGACGAGGCAAACAACATAACAGTCTCTCTGAGAAGTAAAGAAGAAGAGCAAGACTATAGATACTTTCCAGAACCGGACTTAGTTCCAATTTACGCTGAAGAGCTTATAGAGGAAGTAAAACAAATTTTACCAGAGATGCCCGAAGAAAAAAGGGAAAGGTTCAAAAAACAGTACGGTTTGAGTGATTCCTTTGCCAAAGTGCTCGTAATGGATATAAAAATGGCTAATTACTTTGAAGATGTTGCTAAAGTTGTCAATCCAAAGTTAGCTGCAAGTTGGATAGTAGATGTACTTAGAGGAGAACTAAACTACAGAAGTAAGGATTTTACTTTCGCTTACGAAAAGTTAAAGCCTGAAGAAATGGCAAAACTTCTAAATTACTTTGAAAATGGAGATATAACTGAAAAAGGCGTTGTAGAAGTGATAAGAACAAAGCTTGATAAAGGAGGTAACGTAGATAAAATAATAGAAAGTAAAGGTCTATTTGCAATTCCAAAGGAAGAAATTGAAAGACTATGCATAGAAATAATAGAAAAGAATAAGAAAGCTGTAGAAGACTATTATGCGGGGAAAAAACAGGCATTAAACTTCTTAGTTGGTCAGGTTATGAAAGCTACAAGGGGTAGAGCTGATCCGGGAGAGACTGCAAAGATCATGAGGATAATTTTAGACAAAAAATAAATTTTTAAATTTCAAATAAATTGCTCTCATCCATCCTGTACAAGGGCATCAGCTCCAACTCAGGAACTATACTATGCTCAACATAAATATCGTAGATATTTCCAAAACTTAATATATCCGTTTTTGAAATTTTTATTATTACATCAAACAAGTTAGCCACAAAGTCCAAGTGGCTTGATTCAGATATTATAAAGTACATAGTTTCGTTAGCTTTACTTAGTAGCAAATCCATCGCTTTTACAATGTCGTTTGTTCTACAGGTAATCATACCAAGACTAAATCCAAAAAAGAAGGTTGTTCTTCCAAATTCTTTAATAATTCTTCCAATTTCCAAAGCTGTTTCACCCAATTCTCCTCTATCTTCTATAAAGGCTGCAAGTTTTCCAAACTTAATTTCATTATTTTTCCCGATTTTAACTATTGCAGCGTTGTTCAGTATGTGTTTTATACACTGATTTGGTGGTAGAGAGTTTATAATTTTATACAACTTGTTTGCAGAAATTTCACTGTAAATTACAAACAAAACATCTCTCTCGCACATAGCAGATAGTAGATAATTTACGAAAAGAATGGAGCCATACGCATCATCTGAAACTACTGCAACGTTATACCCATCCAAAAGATTTACAAGTTCATCCAACCTCACTTTAAGACACCTCACACTATATACTAATCAACCTATCTCCATCTATTCTGTAGAGAGACATAGGCGGCAAATCCTTAACAATGCTGTGCTCAATGTAAACATCGTAAACTCTACTGTGAGCCATAATATCGTACTCTATTGACTTCTTAATTCTTATAATCACGTCAAACATCGCTGTAACTATAGAATGGCATTCCTTTCTTAGTCTTGTCAAGATAAATATTTTAGTCATATTTGGTGTTTGAGCGAGTAACTCCTCCATAGCTTGAATTATCTCACTCGGAGAATACATGTATGTCAAAAGTCCAAAACCAAGAAATACTGCTATCTTACCTTCTTCAAATTTCCTTAATACACTTCCTAAGTCTTTGCAAATGTCAACTATGTTTATATTATCCTCAATATATGCTAAAAGCTCACCAAACCCAATTTTATCTACTTTACCTATTTTTATAACAGGTATTTTTTCTGTAATTGATTTTAATTCACTACATCCTATCTTAGTTTTCAGAATTTTTTCGACTTTTCTACATTTAATTTCAGAGTAAATAACAAGAATCACTTTTTTTAGCGTATCTACATTGGCAAAATTACATAAAAAAGTGCTTGCACTATATTCATCATCTGCAATTACTGCCGTATTCATATTCGCCAAATTGGCAACTAAGTCTCGCTCCATTAACGTTAATTCATGACAACAATCATTAAATATTTTTCGTTTAACAGTCTAATATTTTTAATATGTTAATGGGATTAAATAATTAGCTAATAATACTATTTTGGATATTTAAAATTAAAATTTAAATAGAACTCCCCCTCAGCACATCTAACTAAGTCGTATCCGCTTTTAATTGCTAAATTTTTCAGTTCTTCAATAGAGGGCGATCTAACTTTTTTTAACGACGCATCAAGAACCTTCTCATTTCTAAACTGTTGTAGAATGTAGTTCACGTTAGCTTTAACGTATTTTCTTATTTCTAACAATTCATCTATCCAAACTAAACCCGAAACTACAGTTGTTCTAATTTCCCACTCAACATTACTATCCTTTAAAATTTCTAAGGATTTTTTTACTCTTTCCCAAGAATCCTCTCTACCAGTTAAAGACGGATACTTCTTAGGAGAAGTTTTAACATCTATAGCTATATAATCTATGTATTTCAAAGCTTTTTCAAGTTTATTTGGATAATAACCATTTGTATCAACTTTAACAGCTAAACCAATATCCTTTAATTCCTTAGCCAATTCTTCAATATCTTGCATAAACGGTTCTCCACCAGTTATACAAACTCCATCAATTAAATAGTTTCTCTCTATATTTTTAACTATTTTTTCTATACTTACATTTTCACCCTCGTACAGCAATTCGTAGTTGTGACAGTATGGACATCTAAATGGACACCCAGAAAGAAATATTACTGAACAAACTTTTCCCGGGAAATCTATAGTTGATATATCTAAAATTCCACCAATTTTCATTTCAAAGACCTCAAAGCTTTAATTAACTCTTCTTTTGTTGGTACTTCACTTCTAAACAGAATTTCGTATTTATCATTGATTTCAACTGCAATTGATGGTGTTGATGCAACTCCAACTTGAAGTGCCTTTATCAAATCTTTTTCCACATCTACTTCTTCAAATTCAATTCCTAATTCCCCCGAAACTTCGCTAACTAATTTTTTTGCCATTGGACAGTTAGGACAATCTTTTTTTGTAAAAACAATTAACTTCATACTATTTTGGCATTTAAAATCTGAAAGTAAAAATTACTAAAAATGCATAAGATACAAATGTTTTAATTGATCTAACTGATATCGAGCTTGCTTTTAACAGATTTAACTTTGTACTCCATGTCTGTAGCTTTTTTCCTCCAATCAACTTTTACTGAAAAGTAAATTCTACTTACACCCATACTTTCCAATTTTTTTCTTATATCTTCAAGTAATTCACCAAGTTCAGGAAAAGTTTCTATTTCAATTACTGTGCCCATTGGAGTTATATCATATTTAATACCCTTCTCCCTAAGCACTTTTACGGCTTCAGTTATGTAAGAGCTTAGAGACTCTCCAACGCCAATTGGTACAACAGATATCTCTACAATCATAAAATTTACTCAATAAAAAAGATTAAAGTTCTTACGCCACAATAAAAAATATGGAAGTAAAAATTATCTTAGACAACACTGTATCGAATCTTAGACCAAAAGGACTTATTGCGGAATGGGGTTTTTCTGCCTTAGTGGGTGATGTTTTGTTTGATACTGGACAAAGGCAAACTCTTGAAAACATGCGATTGTTGGGCATAAAAGATTTTTCTTGTATCGTTCTCAGTCATGGACATTACGACCATACTGGTGCTTTGCTACCTATACTGGAAGTTTACGGAAAAAAGAAGGTTTACCTACATCCAGATGCATGGTTGCCAAGAAAGTATAAAGATACACAAATTGGAATTCCATGGAATAGGGAAGTTATTGAAGGAGTTTGTGAAGTCATAGAAAATGTAGAACCGATTGAAGTTTCTAAAAATATTGTGGCTCTCGGAGAAATACCAAGAAAAGAGAAAGATATGAGAATTGGAAAAATTTTGAAAAATGGTGTTTGGCAAGAAGATAGCATAGCTGATGACCAATCTTTAGCTGTAAAAACAAAAAATGGAATTTTACTCGTTCTTGGTTGTTGCCATGCTGGTTTAAAGAATACAGTAGAATACGCAGAAGAGGTTTGCGGAGATGAAGTAAAGTACATAGTCGGAGGTATGCATTTAATAAGTTTAAAAGATGAAGAAGTTAGAGAAATTGCAGAGTGGTTGAGTAAAAAAGTAGAACTTATTTCTCCCTGTCATTGTACCGGTTCTAAAGCAGAAGCAATACTATTCTCAAAGTTTGCAGATAAATTCGTATTTTCGGGAGTAGGCAGTACCTTAGAATTTTCTTGATCGTCCAATATTTTTTTTCAAAAATCTTTTTAAGAATGTAATCGTATTAATAGTGGTGATTTTATGGGTGTAGTATGGTTAAGTGAAGTGGGAAAAGATGATGTCCCCCTTGTAGGAGGAAAGGGAGCAAACCTTGGTGAATTATATAGAAATGAAATTCCCGTGCCTAACGGTTTTATTGTTGATGGAAAAACTTTTATTGATTTCATAGAGAGAACGGGTATAAAAGAAAAAATAATTTCTATTCTTGAAGGTCTTGACGTTGAAGATACGGATGAGTTAATGAAAGCCTCCCAAAAAGTGAGAGAGCTAATAGAATCTACACCAATTCCAGAAGACATAGTAGAAGAAATAAAAAAAGCGTACAGACAGTTGTGTGAGGAAGAAGGAGAAGAAGTTTACGTAGCAGTTAGAAGTTCTGCAACTGCAGAAGATTTACCCGATGCAAGTTTTGCTGGACAGCAAGAAACATATCTAAACATTAAAGGAGAAGATAACGTCGTTAAGTACGTCAGAAAATGCTGGAGTTCTCTCTACACACCAAGAGCAATATACTATAGGGTTAGACAGGGATTTAGGCATGAAGATGTTAGTATAGCAGTAGTAGTGCAAAAGATGGTTAACAGTGAGAAATCAGGAGTTATGTTCTCTTCTCATCCAGTTACAGGAGATAAAGTTGTAATAATAGAGGCGGTTTGGGGTCTCGGAGAGGCGATAGTTAGCGGGATGGTTTCTCCAGATCACTACGAATTTGACAGAAAAAGTAGAAAGATAACCAAAGTTCAGATATCCAAGAAAGACAAAGCTATAATCAGAGTTGGAGATGAAACAAAAGTAATAGAGTTACCTTCAGAAAAAGCAAAAGCAAGAGTTTTGAGCGATGATGAGATAATTAAACTGGCAGAACTTGCTGAGATAATAGAAGATCATTACGGAAAACCACAGGACATAGAATGGGCTGTAGAAAAAGGAAAAATATACATTGTACAATCGAGACCAATAACAACTATAAAAGGCAAAAAAGAGGAAGTTGTGGAAACAGAAGAAGAAGGAGAAGTTCTTGTAAAAGGATTGGGTGCTTCCCCCGGAATTGGCGTCGGTAAAGTAAAGATCATCCTCAGTGAAAAAGAAATAGGTAGAGTTGAGGAAGGAGACGTGCTTGTAACAACAATGACTACCCCAGATATGGTTCCAGCTATGAGGAGAGCTTCAGCAATAGTAACAGATGAGGGCGGTATGACCTGTCACGCAGCCATAGTTTCGAGAGAACTTGGTGTACCAGCAGTAGTTGGGACGGGTAATGCTACAAAGGTTTTGAAAGATGGGATGATAGTAACTGTTGATGGAGACAAAGGAGTTGTTTACAAAGGAGCCGTGAAAAAGAAAGAAAAGAAGGAAGTAAAAGCAGTTGTTTCTGCTGCACCCATTATAACGGCAACTGAAGTGAAAGTTAATATATCAATACCAGATGCCGCAGAAAAAGCTGCTGCTACTGGTGCCGATGGCGTAGGGTTGTTCAGAATAGAACACATGGTCTTAGGTCTTAAAAAACATCCAATGAAGTATATAAGAGATGGAGATATAGACGAGTACGTCGAAGAGCTGTATAAAGGTATGCTTAAAGTAGTAAAAGCCTTTTATCCAAAAACAGTATGGATTAGAACCATAGATGCTCCAACTGACGAGTTTAGAACTATGGAGGGTGGAGAAAACGAACCAATAGAAGCAAACCCAATGCTTGGGTTTAGAGGGATAAGAAGGGATCTAAAAGAGATAGAACACTTTAGAGCGGAAATGAAAGCCATAAAGAAGTTAGTAGATGAAGGTTACACAAACATTGGAATAATGTTACCTTTAATAACAAGACCAGAAGAGGTCAGAATTGCCAAAAAAATAGCTATGGAGGAGGGTCTTCCTCTCGACAAGATTGAGTTTGGAATAATGGTTGAAACACCGGCGGCAGCCTTAATTATAGAAGACATAATTAAAGAAGGAATAGACTTCATAAGTTTTGGTACAAACGACTTAACCCAATACACAATAGCAGTTGATAGAAACAATGAGCACGTAGCATACCTGTACGATGAAACTCATCCTGCAGTAATGAAGTTAATTGAGAGAGTTATAAAAATATGCAAGGAAAATGGAGTTAAAACATCCATTTGTGGACAAGCTGGAAGCTACCCCCACATCGTAAAGAAGTTAGTAGAACTGGGAATAGATAGTATTTCAGCAAATATAGATGCTGTACAAAGAATAAGAGAAGTCGTAGCAAGAACTGAAAAGAAAATTATTCTTGAAAAACTAAGAAAACTTTAATTTTTTAAGGTTCTATTCCTTTATTTGTTATTTTATAGTAACATTCTTCTCCTTCAGCTTTCCACCTATGTTTTACGAGTTTTGCTTTTCTCATATCTCCTTCCCTTGAAAGCTCGAGAATTACTTTTGAGAGATGATCTAAGCTGGGCCCTCCAAGAGGCTTATCTTTTCCAGAATTAATATCTGTAAACATCTGATTTGTTATTATTACTGCTAAATCATACTTTCTCGCTAATCCGAGTAAAAAAGTCAATTGTTTTATTAATTCTCTTTTTAATTTTACAGTTTTACTTTCTTCAAGCTCACTCCTGTACAATCCCGTAAAAGAGTCAATTATAGCAAGTTTTATTTCATTACATAATTTTGAAAGTTTTCTTATTGCTGTACTTTGTTGTCTAAAATCAAATACTTCATTAATATAAACGTTTTTAAGTAGGTCTCTGCTTTCAAATATTTGTATTACCCTCTCCCCCGACAATCCTTCAGTATCTATGTATGCTACTTTTGAAAAACGAGCTACGTTTTTGCAGAACATTAGGCATAGAGTTGTCTTCCCTGTCCCACTTTCACCGTATATCTGGGTTACAGTACCTGTTTCAACACCACCTCCAAGCAACGAATCTATGCACTTACTACCTGACGGAATTATCATGTATCCACCCTAAGCTTTTGTAAAACAAGTCTGTATGCCTCAATCAAAGACAAACCTTCTTTTTCAGCAATGTTTTTTATATCTTCAAATTCCGGTTTAACGTTTACTCCAGAAATTTTTACCCTTACGCTGTATTGTCTATTTCCAACATTTATATTTATTGTTTCTATCTTACGCGGAGATTTAATTCTAATTATTGGAAAAATTCTAACCCCTATACTTCCTGTTTCAGCCATAATAATTTCAGCTACTTTTTCTACATTTTCCGATATAACTCTCAATACAAAGCACGGTCTCCCTTTTTTACCACTTGCCAATAAAACTTCAACATCGAGAGCATACTTTAACACTTTTTCAACTGCATGAGCTATAACTTCACCACTTACATCGTCAATCTTAGTTTCCAGTAAAAATACACGATCTTTTTCTAAGTACTTTCCAACAGCTATCTTAACACCATTACACTCAATTACTTTATCGACTTCAATTGGATGTAAAATCTCCCCCTCAATAAATTCAGCAAGCTCTTTTATAATTCTACTATCTACTCCATTTTTCGATAAAATAACTTTAAATTTTGTTTTTTCGACAAATTTTAAGTTATCTGGTTCAATGTTAATAGGAGTCGTATAAATTAAATAGCCAAAGTTTTTTAATTGAATTATTGCTTCTTTAATACTACCAACTTTGTAATCCATTCCAAGTTCTTTGAGAGTTCTTTTTAAACAAGTTAAAAGTTCATTGTAAGATGAATTCTCAAGAACTATAAGAATGACTTTCATACCCCTTAGTTTATACATTGGTTAAACTTTTTTTCGATAAGATTGGAAGTTATTTCGTGATCAAAGGTGATGGCAATAGTTGGTGGATTATGCCTAATAGAAAATGAATTTATAAAAGCAAACGTACTAATAGAAAATGGAAAAATAGTAAAACTAACGAAACAGGAGTGTGAATCTGAATACAAAATAGATGCCAGTAATTGCATAGTAATTCCGGGATTTTTTAATGCACACACTCATTCAGCCATGACTTTGCTGAGATGTGTTGTGGAAGATGTACCATTAATGGATTGGCTAAGGAAAGTTTGGAGTGTTGAGAAATTAATGAATGAAGAAGATGTATATCTTGGTACAAAGTTAGCAATAGCAGAAATGATCAAAAGCGGAGTTACGTGTTTTTCTGACCAATACTTCCATATGGACGCCGTGGCAAAAGCTGTAGAAGAGACTGGAATAAGAGCAGTACTGGGCTATGGTATGATAGATATGGATGACGAGGAAAAGAGAGAAAAAGAGTTAAGAGAAAGTATAAAATTTGTGGAAAAATGGAAAGATAAAAATGAAAGAATAACTCTAACAATAGACCCCCATTCACCCTACACATGCTCAAAGGATTTACTACTAAAATCAATTGAGCTATCCAAAAAATACGAGTTGCCTTTGCATATACATGTATCTGAAACAAAAGAGGAGGTCAAAATTGTAAAAGAAAAAACGGGATATACTCCTGTAAAATATCTTGAAAGCTTAGGATTCTTCGATAATAATGTAATTGCAGCACACTGTATATGGTTGAACGATGAAGAAATAGAAATTCTCGCTAAGAGGAGAGTAAATGTAGCACACTGCCCTATTAGTAATGCTAAGTTGTGTTCTGGAATATTTAGATATCCTGA
>JALSLC010000012.1 GCA_026988525.1 Archaeoglobaceae archaeon | reverse complement strand
TTATTCCTGCCAAAAAATGTCGTATATAAACTTTCTGACCATATCTTGAGAATTATAATTAAAATTATATAATTACAAAAATATATTCTTAAAATATGGTCAGAAAATAATTATAGAATGAGTTATTATAATTCTAAAAAGTGAGGTGAGAAGATGAAACGGGTTAGAAGACTAATATGCGTATTGTTGGTTTTGGTGATGCTTGGATGTATAGTAAATCCAGCGATGGCAGTAGAATATAAATTAAATCAATCGACTATGAGTAATGTGACTAAAATAGATAGAAAAGTAGAACCAATGGCTATAAACAATGGGCACCTCGAGTTTAATCCATCCACAACATCTACCAATAAATGGGTTTATTTAAAGGGCTGGTTAGATTATTATCCCATAGTAGGAATATCATATGAATCCTACGACGAACTAGTAGATGGCAGACTCACCAAGCCTCTCGTAACGTCCACAAACTTACCAAACTTGACACTTGAATATAAGCAGTTTAATAAAGACTTGGGCGGACCTGCTTGGCATTTCCACAGTAGTTTCTGGGTTATTGGATTTAACATTGGAGTTACTCATAGATACCTGAACGTTATAACAAAAGCAAATGCAACTGGAACATATAAAGCGTTATTGGGTGGAGGTCCTGGGTACATTCCTTATCCATATCTGTGGTCAGCGAATCTCTACGTTAATTAATTGTGGTGGTAAATATGTTTTTTAAAGTTTTTAAAATTTTTATAAAAGACTTTAAAAGAAGCTTAAGATGGGAAATAAAATACATCTTGGCATTGGTATTAATTATATCCTACTGGTTCTTTATAGTGTCTATTCCATCCATCACAGCCTTCAACGAAGTTGGACCATATAAGGTAGCCCAATACGACTTATATGTAACTGGTCCATTAAGTGAAAACACAATCAAAAAGTTGGATAGAGAAGCTAAAGTAATCGTAAAGGGTAAAACTATTGGTGATATACCTGTTTGTTCATCGAGTAGATGTGAAAATATGGATGTACTAATAGTAAATAATCTTACCACTGCCTTAAGGTTGACTGAAATAAACTTGGCTTACGCTAAGGAAATTAAAGGAAACAAGGGAGCAGTAATCGATACTTTTACCGCTGGTAAGTTAGGAGTTAGAGTAGGGGATACGTTAACAATACATGTTAAGAATGTTTCAGCAAGCTGTAAAGTGGTAGGAATTCTTTATCCTACGTCAGTGACCAGATACCGAGTTTTAGTCGATGAGAAAAGTGTACAAAACATATCAAATTTATTTCCGGGATACTCTTGCGTTTGGCTCAAGCTAAAGAACAAAAGTGAAGAAAATAACCTTATCCAATCTTTAAGCAAGTCGTATTATGCAGTAAAGAGGATAGACGTCCTAAGAGGCAGAGAAAATATGGTTGAAAATTTACAGAACTCTATGGTAATGAAAGTAGTATTTTACGGTGGTTTAGTAGTTTTTCTAACATTGGTGTTCAGAGAAATGCAAGTAATTTTCAAATCAAAAACAGATACTCTCGCCGTGTTGATGACCTTAGGTGTTTCTAAAAGGACTTTAGCAACTTGCTTAACTTTGGAATTAGCTATCAAGTGGGTATTGCTGGTTATACCGATCTCACTCGTCCTTGCAAAGTTTTACGTTGAAAACGTTATTGGACTGTTTATGCCCATTGATAGCAATTTTGTGGTAATCGTTATCGTTCTACTTGCATCATCTATCTTACTCTCGCTTTTAGTTTCATATAAACTCATGAAGGATTTCGATTTGGCAGGGGTTTTATCGGAGGTGTGATTGTGCTGGAAATTCTGAATGTTCACAAAAGGTTTGGTAGCATAGAAGTTCTTAAAGGGGTCTCATTTAAAGTTAAGCCTGGAGAATTCGTTGCCGTTTTTGGTCCATCTGGATCCGGTAAAACTACGCTACTAAACATTCTCGCTACGATCCTCCATCCGGATCGGGGGGAAGTCTTAATAGATGGTCGTAACATTGCAAGAGCTTCAGAAGATTTTTTAACTGCTCTAAGATACGACTACATAGGTTATGTTTATCAGTCCTGCAAGATGATAAACTCGCTGAATTTGCTAGACAACATTACATTACCTCTGATAATAAAGGGTGAGTCGAAAAGTAGTAGGGTTAGAATTGCCATTGAGCTGGCTGAAAAGCTTGGCTTAAGTGATAGACTTAAAAATTATCCATCCCAACTTAGTTTTGGAGAGAGAAAAAGAGCTTTGATTGGTATGGTTTTGTGTAAAAAACCTAAGCTTATTTTGGTCGATGAACCGACGGCAAACTTAGACGAGTCGAATAGTAGACGTGTATTAGAGTTGTTAGACGACTTTAGGCAATCTCACAACTCTATGCTGATCGTAGCAACGCATGACAGTCTTGTAAAAGAGTATGCTACAAAGATATACACTTTAACCGATGGAAAGATTGCCCATTAACATCTATGGAGCAGTTTTAATTTTATACAATGAATTTTTTTGTAGGAGTTTTGAAGAATACACTAATATATGAATCTGACATAATTCGACTTCTTTCAATCCTCTTTTCATCGAGTTAAGGAGTTAGCATTTGGGAGATGTTCTCTTAATCTTACCCCACTTTCAATCCTCTTTTCATCGAGCTCGTTAGGAGCATTCACGAAAACTTCGAAATCTTCGAGATTCTTTCAATCCTCTTTTCATCGAGACTCAGTAATAAAGCCTTTGAGAGAA
>JALSLC010000011.1 GCA_026988525.1 Archaeoglobaceae archaeon | reverse complement strand
TCCAGACAGTATTTAAATGAGAAAACGATTTAGAAACGTTTAAATAATCAAAACTCTTAAAATCATACACAGTTAAAATCAGACCTTTAAGGGATTGAAAGTCGTCTAATTGTAAATCAAGAACATATGATTCATTGTGTTAAAATCAGACCTTTAAGGGATTGAAAGAATGTGCTTAACCATGCACGCACGCCCCACTGAGGATTTGTTAAAATCAGACCTTGATGGGATTGAAAGAAATGTAACGGTCTGTTTATGACTATCGGATAAATTGGTTAAAATCAGACCTTGATGGGATTGAAAGGCTAAAATTAGATGAGTACTGTGAGTACTGAGTAAGGTTAAAATCAGACCTTGATGGGATTGAAAGGTGGTTGCTGTAAATCTCTTCTTGTTCTTTGAGCTCTGGTTAAAATCAGACCTTGATGGGATTGAAAGTAGAAAAAATAGAAAAAAGTTAGCCGTCCACCCTGACAGGTTAAAATCAGACCTTTAAGGGATTGAAAGGATTTCGTGGATAAGCCGGTTGGGCTCGTGTAGTTTACTGGTTAAAATCAGACCTTTAAGGGATTGAAAGTAGAGAAATGTGAGAGGAATGGGGTATGGGTTTACAAAGTTAAAATCAGACCTTGAAAAACCTCGACTCTCAAATATTTTTAAAACTCAATATTAAAACATACCACAGTGAGTAAATTTGAAGTAGTCGAACACAACCCACTATCTAAAAGATGGAAGAAAGGAGATGTTAAAGTAGGGTTAGTTTATCCTAATGAATACAAAAGTGGGATAGCGAATATAGGACTTCAACAGATTTATGCCGAAGTAAATTCTCTCGATAATTACGTTTGTGAAAGATTTTATTGGGATGTTTTTGGATGTAAAAGAAGTGTTGAAACGGGAACAAGAATAGAAGACTTTGATGTACTTTTATTTTCTATACAGTTTGAAGAAGATTATTTTAGAGTTGTTAAATTATTAAAGAATAATATTAAATCAGTGAAAATAGCTGGTGGACCGTGCGTAATGGAGAATCCACTACCTCTAACACCATATTTCGATTACTTTTATATAGGAGAGATAGATAACGATGTTGAAAGACTGTTGAATGTCGTTTTATCAAATAATGAGGAAAATGTTATTTTAAAATCGAATACAATCCTGGAGCTATCTGAAAGTGAAGAAGTTGTAAAGGTTAGAAAAGCAAAACTTGATACCCACCTCAAAGAAGAACTAATAGGTGAAGGGGTTTACGGTAAATGTTTTCTGCTTGAAGTTGGTAGAGGATGTTTTAGAAGTTGCAGTTTCTGCGTTGTTAGACAGATTTACAAGCCATGTAGATGGAGAGATTTAAAATTACTACTTGATGTAGCTGAAAACTGTCAGAAAATATGCAAAAAAATAGCCCTAATATCTCCATCAGTTACAGATTATCCAAAAGCGAAGGATTTAATTTGGGAGCTCGTTAATATGGGTTTTGAAGTTTCTCCTTCATCTATGAGAATTGACACAATAGATGATGAATTAGCAGAACTTTTGTTTATGAGTGGGCAGAAAAGCATAACTGTGGCACCGGAAGCGGGAAGTGAAAAACTACGAAAAATTTTAAGAAAAGGTATTGGAGATGATGACATATTCAACGCGCTTGATTTAATACATAATAAAATTAATAATGTAAAATTATATTTTATGATTGGAATACCAAAAGAAAATATGGATGATTTAAAATGTATAGTAAATTTAGTGGAAAATGTAAAAAAAATGGGTTTTAAAGTTTCAGTATCTATAAATCCACTTGTACCTAAGCCTCATACACCTCTACAATTTGCACCTTTTAGTGGAGAGTCAGATAACGTTAAGAAAGTTATTAAAAATTTAAAAAAGAAATCTAAGTATCTTGAATTAGAATTGAAAAAACGTTGCATCAAAGTAAATATTGAAAATCCTGAAAATTTTGCCATTCAAACAATACTTTCAAGAGGGGATAAGTTAGTAGGGGAAAAAATGGTTGAAGGCAAAAAAAATTTAATTAAAAGTTTTTCTTATTTATTGGACGAATTAAATTTTGAAAGAAAATATTGGGAATTTATAGATCACGGATACAACTTTAAAAAGTTAAGAAAAGAATACATTTCACTATTTAAATAAAGGTAAATTTCCGGTAACTTTATCTATTTTCTTTTCTTCATCTGGCCCAATAACCAATGCTGTTACAGTTCCAGAAGGTATCTCTGTAAGACCAGCATCTCTAACTACTTCTGCAACTAACCCAAGTTTCTTGGCTCTCTCCTTTAATTCAAAAAGCTCTCTTTCGCTGTTAACTTTTAATGCAATTTTTTTCTGCCCTTCTAACTTCCACTTTTCTATCGTTTTTTTATCTGATAGTTCATATCCTATTACTGCAGCATGTGCTGCTTGAACAGCCAACTTACCCCTTGAAAGTTTTAGATCTCCCCTCAACACTATTACTTGCTTATACATGCCCCCTCACTCAAATCCATATTTTTTCAATTCTTCGAGTGAGACAGGCTTAGATTTCTCCTTAACCCATTTTTTTCCTTCCAATTCAGCTTCTTTTTTGTCGAACTCTTTTAAAATGATTTTTTCTTTTTCTGTTTTCACAATTAAATCTAAGGGGATTGCATAGAATTTAGTTCCAGATTTTACTATTACTCTATTTTTATGTACATCTACGCTTTCACCAAACTCTTTATCACCTATGTAAACAAACTTGCAAACTAAATCATGCATGAGTTTATGCAAAAACATAGAAGTATATAAGATTTGGTTAAATCTTATTTTACAAGAACTTAACATTATAAACTTAATTCGCACTCTGCAAGAAATTCCGAAAAAATCTTTCTACTGTTTTCTATAATAAATTTAGCGTATTCTCTCATTTTTTCGCTTCCCATAATAGTTTTAGTAGTGACAAAGTAAACTTTTCTATCGCTTTTGAATCCTTCGATCCTTCTTGCTCTAACTAAGCCAACTTCACAAGCTCTCCAAGATGCTATTAACGATGTAATCGCAACCCCTATACCATTCGAAACCCCATGTAGTTGTGAGAAGAAATCACTTACAATATAACCTATATCAAATTCGTTTATATCAATTCCACTACTTTCTAAAGCTTTTTTTAGACTGCTCGTTATTCCATAATCTTCTGTTAGCATTACAAGAGGATATTTTTTGATATCCTCAAAAGTGACTTTTGGTTTTTTACTTAATGGATGGTCTGGGGGTACTATTAAAACTAAGCAATCCTTACCGATTTCTGTAAAGTAGTATCTATCTAAGTCAACTTCAGGTAAGTCACCTACTATCGCAAAATCGGCTTCACTACCTCCAAGTTTTTTAAGACAGTCATGAGCCCCCCTCAAAACGACTTTTATATCTATATTTGGGTATTTTGCTTTGAATAATGTTTGAATTTGAGGAACTACGTAAATACCGACCATTCCAGAAGCAATTGTTAATTTTTCTCCTTTTAAGTTAGAAATGAGCTTTCTAGTTTCTTCAATACTATCTAAAACATTTTCCATATTTTTTAAAGCAAGTTTCCCCTCTTCCGTAAGAGTTACTCCGTTTACACCTCTTTTTAGCAATTTAGCCCCATAAAATTCTTCAAGAGAATTAATTTGAAAACTGACTGAACTTATAGACATTCCGAGTTCTTTGGCAGCTTTCTTTAAACTACCTTTCTCTACAACAGTGAGAAATGTTTTCATGAAATCAACTCTCACCATAGTTTAAGCAAAGATTATATACTTTTAAATTTTTTGATAGAGTATTTCGAAAAATTATTCGAAATATTATATAAAAATTTTTTCTTTTATCTCTTTGAATTCAGAATAGTATGATACTATCTCTTTACCCTCTACAAATGGAAATCCTTTTTCTTCGGCATATTCAATTGCCTTAGGTTTAGAAAGAGCTTTACCAGTCCTATCATCAAGCATCTCACATATAGCCACTGCTGGTGAAACTCCAGCCATCTGAGCAAGAGCTACACTAAGTTCAGTTTGGCCAACTCTTTCGTAAGTTAGGTTGTTTGCCGCTCTAAGTAATGCTACATGTCCCGGACTTCTGAACTCGCTTCCAAAATCAAATTTTTCTCCAAGCATCACTATATTAACGATTTCGCCAATTCTTCTTATAGTTAGAGATCTATCGACATCAGTTACCCCCGTAAAAGTATCTCTATGGTTTACCCAAAGTGAAAAAGAAGACCTTGAATCATATTTGATGTCAAAATGAATTATTGACTTTATGCTATCTATTTTTTCACTGGCAACTTTAAGTATATCATGCATAAATGGCAAACCTAACCTATCAGCTGCAAGAGGATGAATTGCTACACATATCAATCCTCCACCATCTTTCCTCATTAATGCAACTTCTTTCCATCCAACGTTTTCAGCTGGAATCGCTATATCTGTTTCACCTTCTCTGTCATCAAAATCATAAATTAATACTGGTTTACCTTTTCTAAATGCTTTTAAAGCTTCTTCCACATTTTCAGACAGAAAAATCACCTCCAAATTATTTCTATTTCAATTACATCTCCATCTTTAAGATTTAATTCATCCCTAAGTTTTTTAGGCGAAATAACTTCCAGCACATCTGGAGGGTAGTGTGTTCTTTGAGGTATTACAATCGCAGATTCTATTTCATTTATTTTACTTCTAAAAGCTTTTACGTCACCAAATGTTCTGTTTTCAGATGAAAAGCCCTTTATTAAAATACCCTCTTCTCTATCTAATAGCTTTCTAAAAAACATTTGTTCTTTTGGTATCTTCAAATTTAACGTTCCGGGAAAAGGGTCAAAACCGAGTTTCTCTTTAAATTGATTTCTATATCCCTCAAGCGAAACATAGTACGCTCCTTCACCAACACCACTAGTAACAATACCCTTTATTACGATAGTATCAGGTAGTTCTTCAAATATCTTTTTATAATCTAAGTATTCCTTGTGAAGTAAATCTTTTCCTTTTTCAGTTATTACTATGAATTGCCCATCTTTGTATAAAATCCTCTCTATTAAACCAGATTCTTCAAGTTCCTTTAACTTTCTTGCTGCAGTTTGGGTGGATTGACCTATTTTTTCTGCAATTTCTTTGGAACTAACCTTTAAAACCTTTCTAGTGCAACCCATCAGAGCCAACTGTTTTAAAGTTTCCAACATCTCAAAATCGAGAAACTTCTCAATATTAAAACATTTTGAATTTATACTACTTAATATATACTACCTATACTGCTATACTATGCAGCATTCTCTCCCGGCACATGTATAGGATATTTACCAGTTAAACAAGCCAAACAGAGTTCATCTTCTTTTGCTTTAACAGATTTTAACAAACCATTTAAACTTAGATATGATAAGGAATTTACATTTATCATCTTCCTTATTTCTTCAATAGTTCTGTTGCTTGCAATTAGCTCTTCTCTTGTTGACATATCTATACCCATATAGCAAGGCGCAATTATCGGTGGACTACCTACTCTAAAATGTACTTCCTTAGCACCCGCACACCTAACCATATCAACTATCTTTCTTGATGTAGTACCTCTAACTATGCTATCATCAACTAATACTATTTTACGATTTTCTACATTTCCCCTGATAACATTCATTTTTAACCTCACAGACAACTCTCTAAGCTTTTGTTCGGGCATAATAAAAGTTCTACCAACATACCTATTTTTTATCAGAGCTTCAAGGTATGGTATTTTTGATTCATGGGAGAAACCTATGGCAGATGTAGTTCCACTATCGGGTACTGGTGAAACTATATCTGCTTCAACGTAACTTTCTTTTGCTAACATTCTTCCTATATCATACCTTATTCTATAAACGTTTCTACCATCTATCGTCGAATCGGGCCTTGCGAAGTATATGTATTCAAAAACGCAAAAAGCCCTTCTTTTGCATTCGTTAATTTTAATAAATTCTATTTCTCCGTTTTCAATAATTACTGCTTCACCAGCATCTACATCTCTAATTTTTTTAGCACCAATTGCATCTAATGCACAACTTTCACTTGCAACAGCATACCCAAAGTCGAACTCTCCAACACAGAGAGGTCTAATTCCAAGAGGATCTCTATACGCAATTAACGTGTTGTTGTACAATATAGCAAGGGAATAGCTACCCATTAACTTTGAATCTAAGATTCTCAAAGCACTTACTATATCGTTTTTTAGTAAAATCGTAGATAAAAGTTGAGCTATTACTTCTGTATCCGAATCTGTTAAAAATGCTCTTCCTTCTCCTTCCAGTATGCTTCTTAAACCCCAGTAGTTAACTAAGTTACCATTATGGGCAACAGCAATATTTCCTACTTTTGATCTCGCTAAAAGTGGCTGAGCATTCTCTATTTTTGATTCACCCGTTGTAGAGTATCTGACATGCCCTATAGCTATTTTTCCTTTAAGAGTTTTTACAATTTTTGGTGTAAAAACCTTTGTAACTAAACCCATATCTTTGTATAGCCTTATATCGCTGCCATCGTTTATTGCAATTCCAGCCGATTCCTGACCTCTGTGCTGTAAAGTATGAAGCGAATAATATACTAACTCTGAAGTTAAGTCTTCATCTTCGCAGTAAATTCCGACTATACCACACATAAATTAACTTAGCACCTATTCTTTTTCTTGTTTACCCATCTGTAACTCCTAATTCTTTTACTTCTTCCAAAACCACATGCAGCACAGTATCCCTTTCTTCTATGAAATGCTACCCTACCGCATCTTCTACATTTTATATGGACTCTCTTCCTACCCTTTTTACCCATTGCAGCTGTTCCATCTGACATTTTAAATCACCTCACTTCTGAGATGGTGAAACAAAGACTACTGTATCCCCTCTTATAACTACGCTACCCAACTTTCTAACTACTTCTCCATTTTGTATTTCCTCTGCATTCTGAAGAACTAAGTTCATGTGAATGTCGTATCCATTTAATATTCCTCTAAATTCTCTGCCACCTTTTAATCTTACCAGTACAGGGGTGTTTAAAGCCTTATTCAACACATCCAGCGGTCTGTTTGCCATGTTTGCCTCTCCTCCAGAAATGTTTATTAACGCAAATTAGCTCTTGCCTCAATATTTAAAAATATCGGAGGTTTGATTAATAGAAGTAAACCAAAAATGAAGGGATGATCATGAGTGAAAAAATCCGTATTAGAAGGATTATAGTTAAATTGAGAAAAAAAGAAGCGAAAAAAGTAATTGAAAAGGTGAAAGAGTATGGTGTTGAGCTTGAAAAAGGCGATATTGAAAGAGTTGAAATAGACGGAAATTTCGTTTTACTTTACAATGGGGAGCCAATTTTTATGGAATTTGAAGAGAGAGTTTACTTTACGTTGTATGGTATTATGAAACTAAAACCTAAAAAGTGGAAAGTCGTTGTTGATGAAGGTGCTATGCCCTATGTACTTAGGGGAGCAGATATAATGAAACCAGGTATTGTTCATGCTGATGAGGGTATTAAAAAAGGTGATTTTGTTTATGTTTTAGTTGAGGGTAAAGAAAGCCCAATAGCAGTGGGTATTGCTTTGTGTGATGGGTTAGATATGGTGAAAGGCGAAAAATCTGAAAGAAAGGGCAAAGCTATTAAAAATATACATCATCTTAAAGATAAGATTTGGAATGCCTTTTTTGGGGGGTGTTACTCTGCCTCTAAACGATAAAAGGGGATCAGAAAATTTAATTTCAGGAAAACTGGCGGTAGCAAAGAGAGCTGCAGAAATAATTGAAGACGGGATGGTCATAGGTATTGGTAGTGGTACAACTGTTGAACTATTCCTTAGAGAGTTAAAGCGTAGAATCATAGAAGAAGAACTTGAAGTCTTAGGTGTTCCCTCATCCTACCAATCAAAACTGATTGCAGTAGAATCGGGGATAGGTTTGGTAGATTTAATAGAGTGCCCCGAATTAGATGTTTGTATTGATGGGGCTGATGAAGTTGACAAAAATCTAAACGCAATAAAGGGAGGAGGAGGCGCAATGACAAGAGAAAAAATAGTTGCTTACGCATCAAACGAAGTAATATTCATTGTTGAAGAAAGAAAATTAGTAGATACATTAAGCTACCCTATACCAGTTGAAGTTTTACCTTTCTCTCTCGGATTTACTATTAAAAAACTCGGTGAATTAATGAAAGAATTTGGCTCAACAGAATTGCCAAGAATAAGACAAGGTACAGGAAAATTAGGCCCAATAACAACAGATAACGGTAATTTTATATTGGATTGCGATTTTGGGAAAATATTTGATCCTGGGGAGTTAGAATTAGAATTGAATTCAATACCGGGTGTGTTTGAGTGCGGTATTTTTACAGATGTTGCAGATAAGATAATTGTTGGAAAAGATGGTGGAGAAACTTATGAAATTTATTGAATCCAACTCTCTATTATTTCTTTAACTTTTTCTACTGCTAAAGGTATTGCTTTTTCTACACTTTTCGTACATTCTTTGCCAAATGAGTATGGATCTTCAACTTCTATAGCCACTATTACTATTTCCTCTGGCATCTCATCTCTAAATAACTCATAACCAAGTTTTATAGATGTAGAGAGTGTTAGGCTGTGAGTTCCAGAAAAGCTAAGTTTTGGATTTAAATCTTCTAATTTAAGTGTATGTATTTTTCCCGGATTTTCTCCCAAAATTCCATCAACTATTACTGCTTTTTTAACTCCAAGCAGTTTGCCTATGACATCAAAATCGGTAGTTGACAGTAGTTCAAGTTTAACTTCAATTTTTCTTTTTTTAAGGTCTTTTGCTGCAATCTCAGCTACTTTTAATCCTACAGAATCATCTTTTAAAATTGGATTACCTATACCTACTATAGCTATCATAAGATTAACTAAAAAATAAAGCTAAAAAGACTAATTACTACACATGCCACATAACACCTTTTATGAAATCAATTCCTCTCGCTATTGCAAGTCTATTTAGCTCTTCTTCCATTTTATCAATTTCTAACCTTTTTTCAATTTCCTTAGGTTCTATGTAGCCCCACTTTTCTATAGCTTTCTTCAATTCTTTGTGTTTTTCTGCATACTCTTTAATACTTACTCCTTCTGCTACAGCTTCCGCAGCCAGCCTCAAAGCTCTTGCACCGCCCTTAGTCCCATCGGGATGCCCATGCACACCTCCTCCTGCTTGAATAGTTACGTTTTTTCCATGAATAACTACTAATGCATCCACCTTGGTTGGGTCTAATCCACCTGAAGCCACAGGCATCAATGGTTTTATATGTTCTGAGAATTTGAATTCTAATGAACCAAGGTAAAACTTCTCATCTACCTCCATAAATTCTGCAAGTTCATGCAATCTTTTAATTAATAGAGCTCCTCCTTCCATTTTTCCAACACCAGTTCCAATGTGTAGTTGATCAACTCCAAAAAGTCTGTAGAGTTTTTCAAGAATCTGGAAGTTTACGCCATAATTTCCCCTGTGCCAAGCCGCATATCCAGCTCTATGTGCATGGACTATTAGTTTGTATTTTCTAGTTATATCCAACATGTAATTTAAAGCTGTAAAACCAAGAACGTAAACATCTAACATAACACAATTGTGTCCTCTTTCCACAACTTTATCTACTCTCTCCACCATTCTTTCAATAGATGAATCCGTTATATTTACACAGTAAATTTTCTTTTCTCCAGTCTCTTTTTCAGCCTTATCCATAGCATCGTAAACTGCATTAAATCTATCGTCCCACTTACAAAATTCCTGATCCACAAGGTTCTCATCATCTTTAACTAAATCTAATCCATTACACCAAGATTCGTAGGCTACATCTGCAAATTCCTTTGGAGCTAAACCGACCTTAGGTTTAACTATTGTTCCAACATGAGGTCTCTTGGTTTTGTCCGTTCCAATGTACTTTCTTATCCCATCCAATCCCACAGCTGGCCCCTTAAATTGTTTTTGATACTTCTTTGGAAAAATTATGTCCAATACATATAGACTTTCAATTTCCTTCATCCCAAATATATTTCCTAAGACAGATGCTTGAAATTGATTAAAGTTTTTAAGATCAAAATGTTCTAAAGGATATGCCATATAAACGAATCCTTCATTTTCTCTTACTTCTATTGTTTTGAAAACTCTTGCTCTATAATGCTTAAATACGTAGTCATTCATTGTTTTTATATCAGTCCAAGTACCTACCGAAGATTCAGAAGCTAACGCTTCAGCAAGTTTTTCCAAATTGTATTTTCCAGAAACATAAAACAAAACAACAAAATCGTCTTCTCCCGGCTTGTACTCATAATCTATGTAAGAATAGCCACCATATACCATAAAAAAATGTAGTAACAACAGCTATATTAATTTAATTGTATTAAAAAATTAAAAGTTTCTGAGAACTCTTACTACTTCTCCATCACTATCGTAAATAATGACTTCTAAGGAATCTCTACCGGGAAGGACGTGGCTAGCACAAGCCTGACATATATCGTAAGGTCTGTATGCAATTTCTACGTAGTTAAGTAATTTATCATCAACAACACCATTCTTTATGAAGTGCTGGGCAGCTTTCTTTATTGCAAGGTTTATTGGTGCATGGTTGTGTGTTGTTGCAACAATCATGTTAGCTTCAGTTACAATTCCTTTGTCATCAGTCTTGTAGTGATGAATTAAGGTACCTCTTGGAGCCTCTATTATACCTACTCCCTCTCCTTTTACTTCACCAAGCTCTGCTCTTACATCCGGACTTGTTATTTCCTTATCCTGTGCCAATTCAACTATTCTTTCTGCAGCATTGAGTAATTCTATAGCTCTTGCCCAGTGATATGCAAGTATAAAGTGAGTTGGTTTCTCTTTTAATGTATCATACATAACATCGTAAGCTTCTTTGGCTAATGGTGTTGAAGGAGGAGCTATATTACATCTTGCAAGAGGACCAACACTATACAATGAAGTTTCTTCACCTTCTACAAATCCTTTCCATCCGAGTTTTTTAAGATAAGTCATTTTAACATAACTCCAAGGAACAACTCTCTCTGAAACGTGATCCAAATATTTATCAGCCGTAAATTGATCTATTACTTCTCCTTTCGTGTTAATTACTGTTTGAATACCATCATAGTAATTTATACAACCATCCTTTACAGTACCCATGTAATTTACAACTACTCTATACTGATCTGAAGTGATCATCTCAAGGTACTTCTCGTTTTTGAGTACCACATCTTCAAATACCTGCAGAGTTATTTTACCGAGCTCTACCATTTCTTTTCCAAGTTCTTCAATATCCTTTCTTTCTTCTTCTGTTATTCTTTTAGACCATCCACCCGGCAGTCCAGCTACTGGATGAATTGGTTTTCCTCCAAGCATTTCTAGAACTTTTACAGCTGCAAACCTCTTTTTCAAAATTGTTTTTACTACCTCAGCACCAACCTTCTTTACAACACCTACTATATTTCTCTCTGCTGGATCCGCTTCTGGTCCAACAACAAAATCAGGTAAACCAAGAGCGTAAAGTATTGCTGCATGATCCTCAACCTGATGAGCACAGAGGAAAAGCTCTCTAATTTTCTTAGCCGTTTCTGTTGGCTCTACACCATAGACACCATCACTTGCTTTTGTAGAGGCTGTGTGATGGACAGCTCTGCAGACACCACATATTGTAGATACAGTTCTTGGAACTTCTTCTATTGGCATTCCTCTTACAAAAGTCTCATAACCTCTAAATTCTACTATTTGATAGAATGCATCTGCTACATTCCCCTTATCATCAAGGAAAATAGCAATCTTACCATGCCCCTCAAGCCTTGTCATTGGCTCAACTTCAATAGATTTATTCATTTACAACACCTCCTTTACAACAGCCCTCTTTTTTAGAACGTCTGCTTTTTCCCCTAACTTTGAACCGGGCAAGCAATAGCGGTATATTAGCTTAGCAAAGACTGGATACTTTTCAAGAGCTTGCTTAGCAACTTTTTCGTTTTCAAAGAGAGATGTGATTGCACTTATTGCTCTTAATCCAAAATCAGTTGTAGGCGGTATTGGTCCTCCACATCCAGCGCATCTAATTCCAACCTTAGTACATAATGCTCCACAATCTCCTTGAGTCACTGGACCCAAACAAAGATAACCTTGCTGTAGCAAACATTCTTCCTCATCTACCTTTCCTTCATGCATTCTTTTAACTTCTTTTATAAAATCTCTTGTTTTTCCCTTTAAAGCCGGATTTCTGGGACAATAATCGCAAACAGATTTACCATCAGTTATCCAGGATCCCTTAGGTGGCAAGTTTCCACTAACTATTGCTTCAACAATTTTTGCTACATGATCGTGGTGAGGCGGGCAACCCCCAACAAAATAGTCAACTTCAACTATTGCGCTTACGGGCTTTGCAAAATCGAGCAATTCAGGCAATGTGAGTTTATATCCATTAACTTCTGATTCAGGAGATGGTAAGACTTTATCTGGATTGTCTGCACTTGGGCATTTTATGTATGCGTTTTCAAATAATTCTTCCTTAGAATGAAGGTTTGCCATTCCCGGAATTCCTCCAAGTGCAGCACATATACCGTATGCGACTAAAATTTTACATTTTTCTCTCATTACTTTAACAAGATGTTCATTTTCTTTGTTTCTCACCATACCCGAAACAAAACCAAGATCTATTGATTTGTCAGGCATAGCTTCTAGATCTTTATATTTTACGTCTGCAACAGTTGGTGCCCAGAAAACTATTTCTAAATGTTCCAAAGCATCTACAAGCTTTTCTGATAAATCTACGATAGCCATGTCACAACCGCCACAACCACCGGCTAACAAATATGCAAATTTCATGAAATCACCTCTCTAAATTAGTGAATTTTACACTCTCTTAGGTGGTTGATTTTGCAACAATAAATATTTTGCGGATATTTCATAACTATTATTCAACTTTAATTAATTATGCCTTATATTGTATTTGCGTATTACTTATTAATACTAAAATTGATGTACGTAAAATTTTAGATGCTGAAATCTCTTGTAAAATAATAATGGAAAGGGTTCTATACACCTCGTGAGATTATAGGTCATGCTTTCAAAAGCAATACCTGATGATGTAGTTGTAGTTGATAAAGAGTTAAAACATGATGAGGTTGTAAGTTTTGTAAAAAAAATGGGTTACGAAAAAACTCCTTTAATATTAAACGTAGAAGGAAAAAAAGTCGCTAAAAACTTTGTTTCAACTAAGGATAGGTTATGTAAATATCTCGGAATAAAAAAAGACGAGTTCGCTAAGTACTTGTCTTCATTGAAGTATGTGGATGTGGATGTAGAAGACTTTTGCAACTTAAATTTAAATAAAAAATTAAACTTGAAAGATTTACCTGTGCTAAGATACTATCCAAAAGATGGCGGTAGATATATCACAGCTGGAGTAGTTATAGCTCCATTTAATGGAAAATGTAATGCATGCATCCATAGACTAATGCTTAAGGATGACAAACTTGTAGCAAGATTGGTTAAACCAAGACATACTTATTTACTCTGGAAAAAAGCAATTAAAGAAGGGAGAGAATTAGAAGTGGCAATAGCAATAGGAGTTCATCCTCTCGTACTATTTGCCTCAGCTACAAGAGTTCCGGAGGGTGAAGAATTCAGGTATGCTAATGCTTTACTTAGAGGAAAATTAAAACTTTACAGATATAATGAAAAACTTTTAGTGCCACCTGCAGAGATAGTTATCTTTGGTAGAATTACTGCAAAGTTAGATAAGGAAGGTCCTTTTGTTGATATTACTGGTACTTACGATATAGTTAGAGATCAACCAGTAATAGAAATAGACGAGATACTCTCAACAAAAGATCCAATATATTATTCAATTACACCTGCAAGTAGTGAACATCAAGTTCTAATGGGGCTACCATACGAGCCAGTGATATATAAGAGTGCATCTAAGGTATGTAAAGTTAAAAACGTTGCTATGAGCGAGGGAGGAATGTATTACTTTCATGCTATAATTCAGATAGAGAAACATAGTGAAGGAGATGGAAAAAATGCTATATTAGCCGCTTTTTCGGCACACCACAGTTTAAAACATGTAGTTGTAGTTGATGAGGATATAGACATATTTAACCCAGCAGACATTGAATATGCATTAGCTACAAGATTTCAAGGAGATAAAGATTTAGTTGTAATCAAAGGTGCCAGAGGCAGTTCCTTAGACCCATCATCGGTAAATGGTCTAACTACAAAAGTTGGTTTTGATGCTACTAAAGAACTTGATAGAAGAGATGCTTTTGAAAGGGTGGTTTAATGTATTTAACAAGAGATGAAGAGAAATTATTGGAGGAAGAAGGTAGCGACGTTTGTATGAGGCTTTTAATTACTATTGGTAAAGTTTTCAATGCAGAAAAAATGATAAAAGTAAAATCTGTCCACATTTCGGGTATATCATACCAAAACATTGGAGATGTAGGGCTTGAATGGATAGAAGAGCTCAGTAAAAAAGCGAAGTTTAGAGTTAAAGCTACCGTAAATCCCTCTGGCATGGACATTGAAAGGTGGAGAGAGATGGGCATAAGCTATGAATTCTACGAAAAACAGATGAGAATACTTAAAGCTCTTGAAAAAATGGGTGCAAAGCTCGAAATGAGTTGCACACCCTATTACTTTGAGAGGGTTGGTTTTGGAGATAACGTTGCATGGGCTGAAAGTAATGCAGTAATATATGCAAACTCTGTTATGGGTATTAGAACAAACAGAGAAAGTGGAATAACTGCTATAGCATCTGCAGTAACAGGATTAACTCCTTTCTATGGATTGCACATAGACGAAAATAGGGTAGCAGATTTAAGAATAAAAGTAGATATCAAAAGAAATGGAGATGCAGCTATAGCTGGATGTTTGATTGGAAAAATTGAATGCAACATTCCATACATAATTTCAAAAGAATTAAGAGAGAGTGAGTTAAAAGCAATGGGAGCTGCTATGGCAGCAACGGGTGGAAAAGCAATGTTTCACGTAGAAAATCAAACGCCAGAGTGGGATTTTTATGACATCCCGAGAGAAGTTGTAGATTTGAACGATGATATAAAAAGTATGAGAGAAGATGTATCCCCTACTGAAAAACCCGATTTGATTGCTATAGGTTGTCCACATTGTTATGTGGGCGAAATTCTAAAAATTGCAGAATTTGCAAAGAAGGGATTCAAAATTCCTGTCTGGGTGTTTACGTGCAGAAGACTGTTGAAAAATAAAGTAATTGCTGAAGCAAAAGAAATCATAGAAAAAAATGGTGGTAGAGTCTTTTGTGATACTTGTATGGTAGTTTCACCAGCAACAGAAAGATATGAAAAAGTTATGGTCAACTCAGGAAAAGCTTTAACTTATTTGCCTAAGCTTAGAAAGGTAAGTACATTCTTTGGCAGTCTTGAGGAGTGTATGAATGTAGCAATAAATGGTAAAATTTAGTTTTAAATTCATTCAAAAAACTTATCCAATGTAACATCGCTAACAGCTTTTTTAGATTTTCTTTTATCTTTCGTTTTCTTATCTGATTCTGATTTTTCAGTTTTTTTATTATCAATTTCTTTCTCAACTAAACTTTCTTCTTTCTTGGGTTCCTCCTGTTTTGTCTCTTTAAACTGTCTTAGATAAAATTCTTCATCTTCCACTCTGTGAAGACCTTTTTCCCTTACATAGTTCAATATTTCTTCAGCTCTTTTTCTATCTTGTAATAAAAACTCTAAATCGTCTAAGCTGAAATTGTAAAATGCAGCTACATTAGCTGCAATTTCTAAACTTTGATTGAGCAAAATTTTAATAAAAGGTATCATTTCCAAAGCCTTTCTCCTTGACATATGACTGTACTTACCTATTTTTGTTAAAATTGCTTTTAATCTTTCCCTTTTACTTTTAGTTTGGAAAAGCATTTGCCATATAATAGGTCTTCTATATCTTGTAAATCCTTTTTTCGCATCTTTTTTAGCTTGTTGAACACCACAAGACATTAAATAGGTTGCATATCTCCATAACCTATAGAACTGTCTTCTTCTAACCCTACCCAAGAAAATGTCTGCTCTTGATAGATAATCGTATGCTTCTTCAAGTTCTTCTCCCTTATATTCAAGAGGTAAATTTTCGTCGATCCATACTATAAAATCTTCTGGAGACTCATCTAAGAGCATTACGTCGTTGTAAGCGGGAATTTTTGTTTTAAAAATTTTCATCATCACTGTAAAAACGTCAAGCTCTTTCACTCTTTTTGCAGTAACAACGTCTTCTACTCTAATTTCTTTTTTACCTTCAGCTATAGCTTGTAAATCATTTATTGCTGCCCTCAAATCACCACCAGCATTTGAGGCTATAGCCTCAAGTGCTTTTTTATCGGCTTTTATTCCTTCCTTGGAACATATCCTTTCAAGAACAGCTACTATTCTCCTTTTATCAAGCCTTTTAAATTGAATCATTTCACACAAATTTCTTAACTCTGCAGAGAGGTTGTATGGATCATTAGCCGTTAAAATCATTGGTTGTTTTGGGCCTCTTTTTATGAGTTTTATTAAAGCTCCTTCGCCTCCAAAATCTTCTTTTTTATGTATGTTATCTACTTCATCTAAAATTATAAGCTTAAGTTTTCCCTCTTTTGTTGAATAAAATTCACCTTCATCACTAATAGTTTCATTGAATGCACTCTCTCCAACTATTCTGTATATAATTTGCCAGTTTCTTTGATCGCTTGCATTTAATTCGACTACTTCCCATCCAAAACTTCCAGCTATTGCGTGAGCAAGAGATGTTTTTCCAACACCGGGTGGACCAGCAAGAAGTAACGGTTTTTGAGGTTTGCCCATCTCCCATTTTTTAGCCCACAATTTTACTTTTTCCAATACTTCTTTTGAAGCTATAACTTCTTCAAGTTTTTTTGGTCTATACTTTTCGACCCATAATTCTCTTTCCATTGTAGAAGTGATTATTTTTAAAGTTTTTAGTTTTTGCTTTAAAGTTATTCCAAAGGCTTCTCAACCTTAAACAAATTTATATCTAAAAATAATATTCGTAATTGTTTCAATCCTAATTTTAGTTTGATTTTAACCCGTATATCTTGTATATTTTATAACAAAAGATTTGACTTTCAATCCCTTAAAGGTCTGATTTTAACTTTCATATATTCACCTCCTTTTTTTGATACCTACTTCACTTTCAATCCCTTAAAGGTCTGATTTTAACCTTACTTTACCGGGGAAATCATATCGCAGATTAACGTCTTTCAATCCCTTAAAGGTCTGATTTTAACCGCCAAAGGTCTCAGAATATTCGAAGAATAAAGCCTTTCAATCCCTTAAAGGTCTGATTTTAACGTGATATCAGACAAGTCACCGAACATCAAAAAGAAATACTTTCAATCCCTTAAAGGTCTGATTTTAACACGAGTATAGGGTCAAAGCTATGGAACACTCAATTAGTCTTTCAATCCCTTAAAGGTCTGATTTTAACTGGGGGAAGTGGCATCGTGTCGAAGATGGCTATGAATTCCTTTCAATCCCTTAAAGGTCTGATTTTAACTATTTTTACTTTATTACCAACACCTTCAATTTTACTATTCTTTCAATCCCTTAAAGGTCTGATTTTAACCAATATACGTGAATTACAGTAATCATCACAAGGCTTTGTACTACCTTTCAATCCCTTAAAGGTCTGATTTTAACTGTGTATGATTTTAAGAGTTTTGATTATTTAAACGTTTCTAAATCGTTTTCTCATTTAAATACTGTCTGGAATCTTCAATAGTGCAACTCATATATAAAGATGCCCGACTTTTATCTTTCTGTTCTTTTCTTGTT
>JALSLC010000010.1 GCA_026988525.1 Archaeoglobaceae archaeon | reverse complement strand
TTTATATCTTACATTTTAAAAGTTACGAATTTAAATTTTTCAGATATTGTGCTGGAAGTTAGAAATTACAGAATGAGATTTGATGATGAAAGTTACAGTAAGCTGAGAGAGAAAATTTTTAAAACGTTAACAAAACGAAAAGTTTAAGTTTAAATCGTATAATATGTTGTCGTGAAAAGAAGGAATTTAGCAATTGCAGTAATCGTTATTACACTTTTTGCCCTATCTTTGACGTTGTTTTTGACGTTGTCTTTGACAAACAGAGAGATTAGCTCAAGTTATAGTAGTACTTATATTACTTACTCTGCAAGCCCCAGTACATCTAACGTATTCAACATTGACGTTTTTATAACGCCTCACGAGTCAAGTTGTTATAACATTTCTATAAAATTAAATCCGAATTCTTCAATTTGTAATTTAGCTCTAAGAGTTCGCAGTACTAAAGCTGTTACGATTAAACCCGTAGTCAAATCTAACGTTCCAGTAAGATACTATCCAGAAAGAGAATTTATTTATCCAGATGGAATTTTTACTTTTAGCTTTAACGTTTCAAACTTGCTTCCGGGAGATTACGTATGCAACGTGTTGTTGTCTGGAAACTATTCCGGAAACTGCACCGTAAGGCTTAGATTATTAGTTCCTCCAAGAATTTTTGTTTATCCAGAAAACATCGTTTGCGTAATTAATAAAACTAAGAACGAGAGCGTCGTTGTGAACAACAAAGACAACTTAAGCTACAATATCAGCGCCTACTTTGAAAGGTTTTATGGAGATTGTAAAGTAAAAGTCGTTTCTCCCAGAAAGCTCTTACCTCACTCAAAAAACAAAATTTTTATAATAATTAGTGGTTCTGGAGGAGGAGATTTGTTCCTGAGGTTTAGCAATGGTAGAGTTAACTTAACAAAAGTTGTAGGAATTAGGGCATATAAAATGCCCGAAAAACCAAAAGTCGTAGAGTTTAACGTTTCCAAAGAAAAAGCTATGCAAGTCGTTGTTATCATTAAAGGTTTCAAAGGCAAAGTAAGACTACTCAGCCCGAAGGGAGAAGTTAAACCTTCTTCAATAGTAGAAGAGATTGGCAATAAAAATGAAAATCTAACGTACGTTTTTAAAGTCAAAAATCCCGAAAAAGGAAAGTGGAAAGTTTTAATTCAAACACCATTTCACTACAGCGTTAAATTTATCAAAATTTTTGAGTAATAAATTGTTTTTATTTAGTGCGATAAAGTAATAAATTCATAAGCAAAGTATAACATTAATGATTACGCCAAGATCTTTAAGGCTTCACGTGGGATTTTTCGGTAGAACGAATGTTGGTAAATCGAGTCTAATAAACGCCTTATCGGGTAGAGAAGTGGCAATTGTATCAGATTATGCTGGAACTACAACAGATCCTGTTTTTTCTGATGTGGATTTGCTTAATTTACCCGTAACTCTTGTTGATACTGCCGGACTGGATGATGTTTCAGCTCTTAGTGCTAAGAGAGTTGAGAGAGCACTAAATATATTAAGAAGAATGGATGTTGCTGTAATTGTCTTTGATCCTCTAAAAGGTATAGGTGATTACGAAAAGGAGTTAGCAGAACTTCTGAAGTTAGAGGGAATTGACTTCGTTGTTGCTATAAATAAATCTGACCTTTTTGAAAGATTGGATGATTTTAAAGAAGAAATTTCAAAAGAATTGGGCATACCTAAGAGAAAGATCGTTTGTGTCAGTGCTTTAAAAAAGATGGGGCTGGAAAAACTCATAGATAGAATTTTAAGAGTTGCTCCAGATTTTGATGACTCTCAATTCCTTGACGGAATAGTTGAAGAAGGAGATTTAATTTACCTAAACATTCCCATAGACTTGGGAGCTCCAAAGGGAAGGCTAATTTACCCGCAGGTACAAGCAATAAGGAACATACTCGACCTCAAAGCCACTTGCGTAGTAGTTAAAGAGAGAGAATTAAAGTGGGTTTTTGACACTCTTGGAAAGCCAAAAATGGTGATAACAGATTCGCACGCTTTTACTAAGGCTGCAGCGGATACACCCGAGGATGTTATGTTAACTTCTTTTTCAATTTTAGAGGCAAGATTTAGAACTGGAAATTTAGCGAAATTGGTAGAGGGTGTTTTAGAAGTAGAAAACCTGAAGGATGGAGATAGAGTTTTAGTAGCTGAAGCTTGCACTCATCATCCATCTCCAGATGACATTGGTAGGGTGAAAATTCCAAGGTGGATCAGGAATATAGCGGGAGATATAAAATTTGACCACGTAATGGGTGGAACCTTTCCTTCAGATTTATCGAAGTATAAACTGATTATACATTGTGGTGCCTGCACGCTAACAAGGAGGCACATGATGTATAGAATTAAACTTGCTGAAAAAGCGGGAGTTAAGATAACTAATTATGGATTGGTAATAGCGTACGTTCATGGAATACTGCCAAGAGCGATTGAGATGTTTCCGGAAGCGATGGAAGTATGGAAGAAATATAAAGGGTGATTTTTGTGTTTTACAAATTAGTAGATCTCCTTAGAAATCACAAAAAAATGATTTCAGAATCTTTGCCATTAATAGCAAGTGAAAACGTAACGAGCTTAGCTGTTAGAGTTTGCATGCTTTCAGACTTTCAACACAGGTATGCTGAAGGAAAGCCAGAAAAAAGAGTTTACTCTGGTTGTAAATACATAGACGAAGTTGAAAAAATAGCCGTTGATCTAACTAAGAAATTGTTTGAAGTTGAACATGCAAACGTTCAACCAATATCGGGTAGCGTTGCTAATTTAGCGGCTTACTTGGCACTTGCAAAACCCGGAGAAAAATTAGCGAGTGCTGGAATAAAGTATGGTGGACACATAACTATGAATAAAGTAGGTATTGCTGGGAAAATTGGGTTAAAAATCTTAAATTATCCTGTAGAAAACGATTTTACAATAAACGTAGATGAAACTATAAAACTGATAAAAAAAGAGAAACCAAAAATAGTAATGCTTGGTGCGAGTGTAATTTTATTTCCACATCCCGTTAAAGAACTATCTGAAGTTTGTAGA
>JALSLC010000009.1 GCA_026988525.1 Archaeoglobaceae archaeon | reverse complement strand
AGAAAATATAAAATATAACTTTAATCAATAATATTAATCAATTTTAAGATGAGCGACTCGCTGATTAAGTTCGTATTGCTGGCATCTCTTATTTTACAGCTTGTTTTTTGGAAATGTTGGATTTTAGCAGGAATAGAGTTAAAATTTAAATTAAAAATCTTAAAAGAGCTGCAACCCCCCCTAAAGCCATCAATCTTTTTCCCGGTTCAAATTCAGTGCTTATTATTACTACTTTGCCTCCTGAATTTTCAGCCATCTCGAGTAGAGAGTCTATATCCCATTTTTCTCTTTCTTTTCTTAAAAATTCATCTGCAACTAATAGTACTTCTACAGCACCATATTCACATGCTTTCTTCACTTCTTCTAATCCATATGCTACTTTTTCGCCTTTAGCAATTCTTTCCATTACTTTTTCAACGTATTCTGTTTCTTCTGAAAGTCTTATATCTCTTGCAATTCTGGATATTACGCCTCTTTTTAATACTTCTACAAATCCTCTAACACCTATGCTTGAGGCATCTGCAGTAATGCATTTTTTAGCGATCTCTGGATTTCTTTCTTTTAGAAATTTAACAAAATCATCCTTAGTAAATCCCGGACCTGCTACTACAAGGTATTTAAAATCCAAATTTTTTAAAGTTGAGAGTATATCTGAAAAAAACTCAATTCTTTGACTAGATTCTTTTCCATAACTTTTTCTAATGTTAGCCACTTCTTCGACTCCCCACTGCCTTAATATTCCTATTACTGCATCTCCTTCCTCAATAGTAACTATAACTACTTCAGGTTGATTACTTGCTTTAATGGCATTTTCAAGTCTGTCAAGTTGCTCTTTCTTCCAACTTTTTATTATACTGAGTTCTTTTCCCACACCAATATTTATCGTATGATAACCAGAATCTTCTACTCCACCAACTATTTTTCCAGAAATTCTCAATCTATTTGCAAATTTATGAAACTCAACTTTTTCTACTTTAATTCCAAGTCTTACAGTTACCATTTCTTTGTCACTTCTTAATTTATCACTACTCTCGCTAACTCTTTTGGTTAGTGAGAAAACTACATCTCCCGGCTCTATTATATATTTTAAATGCCATAGATCATCTAAGCTTTCAGGTATCAGCTTTATTTCTCCTTCAACACCTTTGTTGCTTTTTTTCAAATCCTCCTCTAAAACTTTCATCGAAATTAGCAGATGGCTTTATAAATAAAGACATTGTGATAGCAATGTTATGATAGTTATAACGGAAAGATGTGTTGGTTGTGCTATTTGTATGCTTGTATGCCCAGCTGAAGCTATAAGAGTGGAGGGAAAAGCTGAAGTTAATATAGAAAAATGCGAAAGTTGTAAGAAGTGCTTAATTTACTGCCCTATCAATGCTGTTAGCTGGGTGGAGTAAATGAGAGTGGCAGTTATAGGTGCCGGACTTGGAGGGTTGTTAACAGCAGCACTTCTTTCTGAAAAAGGATATGAAGTTGAGGTGTTTGAAAAACTACCATTTTTCGGTGGTAGATTTACTAATTTTAACTATAAAGGATACGAAATTACAACTGGAGCTTTGCACATGATACCCCATGGTAGTAAAGGACCCCTTGCAAAACTGCTAAAAAAAGCTGGAGCTAAAATAGAAATAGTTGATTCAAAACCAAATGGAACTGCTTTGTATAGAGGGGAAGAAATAGTAGTAAATAGAAAATCTTTTCCTCTTAAATCAAGGCTTATGTTTGGTTTTTACTACCTAAAAAATCTTTTTAGAGAAGTAAAGCTTTCTGAAGTTGAAAGCAGATTGGATGACTTTAGTGCTAAGTTTCTTAGAGCTTTTCTTGGATGGTCTTTAAGTGTTACACCATCACAAGTTACTTTTTCGGAAGTATATCCAATATACGAAGCTACTTATGAATTTGGAGGACCGGGAATACCTGTAGGAGGATGTAAATCGGTAATAAATGCACTCATAGAGGTTATAAAAAGTAACGACTGCAAATTAGAGAGAAACACTGTTAGAGCTATAAGAAAAGAAAATTTTGGATTAAGTGTCCACTTTTATCGTAGAGAATCTAAAAAGTTTGAAGTAGTTATTTCAGATATAGGTCCAATTGAAACTTGCAGACTTACTGAGCTTAAACTTCCTGAATTATCTGAAAGTAGGGGAATAAAATACTCTATAGCTTTAGAAGAACCTCTTATAGACCATACGAGTGTTATGTTTACTCTTGAAACAAGGAGAATATGTGGGATAAATCAAGTTACTAATGCCGATCCTAATCTTGGTAAAAAGCACTTCTTGATGGCTCATCAGCCAATGATAACTTCAAATGTAAAATTCGAGATTGCTGAAGGTTTAAGAGATTTAAAAGAAATTTTAAAAGGATATAAATATGAATTGCTGGCAATTCAAAGTTTCAGTGATGGATGGCCTGTGAACAGAGCAAAAATTGGATGTGATTGCAAAAATGAAACGTCAATTAAGGGATTATACTTAGTAGGAGATGGAGCTAAGGGAGATGATATAGAGGTAGATGGTATAGCTCTTGGTGTTGAAAGAGTAGTAAAAAAAATAGAAAAAGAGGTAGTTTTATGAAAGTAATAGTTTTAGAAAACGTGACTAAATACTATTCCCGATTTAAAGCTCTCGATGGATTAACTTTTCACATCAACAAAGGAGAGAAAGTAGCCATATTGGGACCAAATGGAGCTGGAAAGACAACACTTGTTAAAATAATAAGTGGCCAGATGAGAGCTAATTCTGGTAAAGTAGAAGTTATGGGCATCAATCCTGCAAAAATGAGTATAGAATTGAGAAAAAAAATAGGTTTTGTTTCACACAATCCAATGCTTTATAATGAATTGACAGCTTATGAAAATTTGAAGTTTTACTCCAAGCTATACGAAGTTGATGAAAGTAATATAAATAAACTTTTAAAAATGGTTAAATTGTATGAAAGAAGACACAGCCTTGTAAAAACTTTTTCGAGAGGTATGAAGCAAAGATTGGCAATAGCAAGAGCTTTATTGCACGATCCAGAGATCCTTATTCTTGATGAACCAACTTCCGGACTTGACGTCAATGGTAGAATAGAATTGCTGAATTACTTGAGTAAACTTGATAAAACTATCCTTCTAACGACACATAACATAAACGAGGCTGAAAAACTTTGTGATAGAGCTATAATCTTGTATGGCGGAAAAATAGTTGCAGAATGCAGCATTCATGAAGTTGAAAAAATTTACATGAGCAAGATGGTGAGTTTATGAGTGCTTTTTCAAAACCAAAGTTTATAGAGGTAGCTTGGAAGGATATAATAGTTGAATTCAGGAGTAAATCTACTTTAAGTTTAATGGTGTTGTTCTCTCTTATAACTTCAATGCTTTTTAGCGTTACAGTTCCTGTTTCCTATGCTGAAAGCATAGGAGCCTCTCTTTTGTGGTTAATATTTATATTCGTCGGAATGCTCGGTTATGCAAGAGCGTTCGTTAGAGAAGTTGAACTTGAAACACTTGATGGATTAAAATTATCACCCATACATCCTGCCAGCATTTTAGCTGGAAAAATGATTTATAACCTCGTTCTTATGTTTATAACTGAAATCGTAGTATTTCCAATTTTTGTTGGTGTTTTTAATATGAGCATAAAAAAACCTTTGCTGTTTTTTGCAATTTTAACTCTCGGAAATTCAGCTTTTGTTGTGGCAATGTCATCTCTTGCAATTTTAATAATTAAATCTCGTTCAAAAGAACTTTTACTTCCTATAATAGCATTCCCAGTAGTGTTTCCAGTTATATCCTCAACTGTTTTTGCACTCAACATGAGTGTAACTGGAAATACAAATGGTATATTAGAACCATTAAAGATGATTGTGTCTTTTTCGCTGATAGTTATGGCAGTTGCATTTTTGACATCTGAGTATGCTTTTATAGATTAGTTACCCGGAGTTTTACTTCACAAGCAATAAAACTTAGCGTAAAATGTAAACTGCTAACCTGACTAATTTATTTTATGGAAGAGTTGGCAAAGTTAATAGTTGAACTTGGAGCTTTAAAATTAGTTCCAAGATCAGGATGGCTTAAAGCAGGAATAAAGCTGCCAGAGAGTGTTGCGGAACACTCTTTTAGAACGGCAGTAATAGCATACATACTTGCAAAACTTGATGGAATAAATACCTTAGAAGCTTGTGCTATTTCGTTTATAGCTCTTTTACACGATTCTCATGAAGCAAGGACCTTAGATTTGCACAAACTTGCAAAAAAGTATGTAAAATGTTGTGAAGAAGAAGTCAAAAATATTCAATTAAAAAATTTACATATAGAAAAAATTTATGAAGAATTAGCCAACTCAGGAATAGATTTAGAGAAAATTAACGATTACGTTAAAGATGCCGATAGATTAGAACTTCTAATTCAAGCAAGAGAATATGAAAACATATCAGAGTTAGCTAAGCACTTCAAGCCTGAAAAGAGTGAAATTAAAACTAAAGTTGGAAAACTTATTTTTGATTTATTAGAAAGAATAGATGTGAAATGGTGGGATTGAAATTCGTTTGCGACAGGATGTTAAAAAGATTGGCAAAATGGCTAAGACTTTCAGGTTATGACACTGTATGTGAAGAGGCTTTTAATACAACGCCTGAAAAAGAGGATACGTACTTAGTAGAGAATTTTAAAGATAGAATACTTTTAACAAAAGATAGAGAGTTGTATCATAGAAGAATTTCAAGAGGGTATCCAGCAAAGCTAATTACTTCAAATCAGGTTTGGAAGCAAATGAAGGAAGTTATGGAGCTTGGAGTTAAGTTCTATCCCGTTACTAAGAGATGTACATTATGCAATTCAAATCTAAGAAAGCTTAAAGAAGAAGAAGCTAAAGAAATATTAGAAAAAATGGGATTAGGGAAAGATTTACTTAAAAAAGAGTTGTGGTTTTGTAAAAACTGTAAAAAAGTTTATTGGATTGGCAGTCATTGGAAAAATATGATTAAATTTCTTGAAGAGCATGGATTGATTTAATTATTGAAGTGAATTTTTAATGAGTATGGTAATAAACATTAAGTAAGAAAGTATTAATATTTAATACAAATATTCTATGGAGGTGATACGTTGGAAGTTGAAAAACTTAGGCATTTATTAATGCACTGGATAGAGCATAGTGAAGAACATACAAGAAAATATGAAGAATTAGCGGAAAAAATTAAGGAAATAAATCCAAATGCATCTGAGAAACTGAAAAAAGCAGTTGAAAAATTTAGAGAAGGAGAGTACTATCTTAAAAAAGCAATAAGCGACTTAAGTGATTAAATATATATTTTGCTTTATGGCTTTTTTCTTTAAATGCCAAAAACAATTAGAGACCCAATACATGGAAATATTGTCATACCTGACTGGTGTGTAAAAATAATAGATACACATCAATTTCAGAGACTTAGAAGAATTAAACAGTTAGGTTTTGCTTCCTTAGTTTACCCCGGAGCAAATCATACTCGATTTGAGCATAGTATTGGTGTTATGCATATAACTTTGAAACTTGTAAAAAAGATGGATTGCAGTGAAAAGGAAAGAAAGGAATGTGTTGCAGCAGCCTTGCTACATGATATAGCTCACGCCCCCTTCTCTCATTCAAGTGAGTACTTTCTAAAAAAATATTTGAGATTTAGACATGAAAATTTCTATCCTGTTGTTAAAGGTAGTGCTATTGAAGACATATTAAAAGAGGAAGGATTGAGCCTTAGCAAAATATCAAAGTTAATTGAAGGTGTAAGTTTAATAAGTGGGGATATAGATGCTGATAGGATGGATTATCTGGTTAGAGATTCTCATTATACTGGTGTAGCCTACGGTGTTTTTGATATAATGAGATTAATAGATGGAATAACTTTTAGAGGTGTAGAACCAATTATAAGTTATAGAGCAATTAGAGCAGCAGAATCCCTTTTACTTTCCAGATTTATGATGTATCCAACAGTATATCATCATCACGTTTGTAGAATTGCCAGAAAAATGTATGAAAGAGCTCTTGAATTTTGTGTAGAGGAAGGACAATTAAATCCAAGAGATCTGCTTAAAATGGACGATTATGATATTGTATCTTTTCTTAGAAGTGTGGGCGGGTATGCTGGAGAAATTATGAAAAGAATAGATGAACGGAAATTATTCAAAAGAGCAATATACATAAGTAGATGTAGAGTGCCCGGAAGAATAGATGCTAAAAAAGCTGAAAAAGAGATTTCAGAAAGTGCTGGAGTAGATGTAGAAAAAGTCATAGTAGATGTTCCAGAAGAAGAAGATGCAAGAGAGTTCAAAGCTTTAGTGGAAGTAGATGGTATGTTAAAAAAGTTAGAAGAAATTTCTCCTTTAATTTCAATTTTAAAGAGTGCAGAAAAGAAATCTCTAATGCTCGGAGTTTATACAACGGAGGAGTATGTTGATAAGGTTGCTAAAGCTGCTTTGAGATTTTTTGGAATAAGAGAGATAGTTCAAAAAAGACTTGATGAAATTTTAAGGTAATTTTTTGCCTTCAACTAAGGCTAAATCTCGTTCATATCTTAAATTTTCATAGTAAATTTTTTCAACTTTAAATCCAGCATTTTTTAGCATTTCACGTACTTCTTCAACGCTGTAAAACTTAGCGTTTTTGTAAAATGGACTTCCACTTTTTTTGTAATCATCTGTGAGCTTTCCCTTTGGAATAAAGCAAATTAACACTTTACCGTAATCTATTAAGACTCTCCTAGCCTCTTTTAAAGCTTTTTCTGGATTTTTTAGAAAGCATAAAGTGAATATAAATAAAACGAAATCAAAACATTGTATAAAAGGAAGATACGAAGCGTCTGCGAGAATCACATCTACCCCTCTTTTTCTTGCAATTTTGAGCATGTTTAAAGATACATCTACTCCAATGGCATTTATTTTACACGCAAATCTACCAGTCCCAACACCTACCTCTAAGCACTTCTTTGAGGAATCTACAGCACTAAGAATTAGAGATAATTCTTTTCTATATATATCTTTATTTTTTTCATACCAGCTATCATACTTATCCCATAATTCATCAAAAACTGACATTTTTACCCCCTGTATTTTTTTATGTACTCTGCAACTTTAAAAGCTTGAAGTGTTTCTTTAACACAATGCGTTCTAACATAATCAGGAGAAGATAAAACTTCTGCTACAACACTCCCTGCTAATCTTTCTTCAGGTTTAGTATTGGTTATTGCACCAATAAATGACTTTCTCGAAACTCCTATCAATACTTTTTTTCCAGTTTTATTTCTTATTTCATCTAAGTTTGCCAATATTGTAAAATCTCTTATCCACCACTTTCCATAAGTCCTCCAAAATCCAATTGCTGGATCTACTATTGTTTTACAGCCTTTGAAAAGTTTTAAATCTTTTTTTAGAGAGTTTATGCATGAATTTATTATGGAATTTCTGTCTTCCTTCCATTCTACTTCTCTTGCAACAACTATAACACCCACTCTATAATTTTTAACAACATCAGCTATTTCCTCTGATGGTTTTACGGCATTTACATATTCACATCCAGCTAATATTGCTTCTTCTGCAACTTTTGCTCTTGTAGTATCAATAGAAACTTTAAAGCCTCTTTTACTCAGTTCTTTAATAACTGGTATTACTCTCTTAAGCTCCAGTTCTTCACTAATCCATGTATTTTTGTAAGGAGCAGTTGACATACCTCCAACATCTATATAATCAGCACCATCTTCTATCATTTTTTCAGCTCTTTCTATAGCTTCTTCAACACTTCTGCAGATGGACTTAACATAAAACGATTCAGGACTCATATTTATTACGCCAAATATTATTGGCATGTATAAACAGTTGTTACCCTCTTTATTTTTAGTTAACTATCTAAAAAATCTATCTAAAAAAATCAAATCTATCTAAAAAATTATAGATAATAAATAAATAAAATAATAAAAATACAGCACAGAATAATAGCTTAAAGATCAACTCCAAGCGCGCTTTTAACAAAACCTAAGAAAGGTGGTGATGGTGAGTAAGGTCTTGATTTAAACTCTGGATGAAACTGCGTTCCAAAGAAGAATTTGTTTTTTGGATACTCAAAAATTTCCATTCTTCTTCCATTATCTGAATAACCTGAAAATACCAGTCCATGTTTTTCAAATTCTGGTATAAACTCAGGATTAACTTCGTATCTATGCCTGTGTCTTTCAAAAACTTTTTCCTTGTTATATAATTTATGAGCTATTGTATTCTGTTTTATTGTAACTTCTATATCCCCCAATCTCATAGTTCCTCCCATCTTATCTACACCCTTCTGTTCTGGAAGCAGATCTATAACTGCATGCTCCGTTTCAGCCAATTCACTACTGTTTGCATCACTCCACCCTATGACGTGTCTGGCAAACTCAATTATTGCAAGTTGAAAACCAAAACAAATACCAAGGAAGGGTATATCATTCTCTCGTGCAAATTCTATTGCTTTCATTTTTCCTTCAGCCCCTCTTTTTCCAAATCCACCGGGTACAAGAATTCCATCTGCATCAATTTCTACTTTACTTGTTTTTTCTAAATCTCCACTGTCTATCCAGTTTATTTTAACCTTGCATCCAGCTTCAATTCCCGCGTGTTTTAAAGCCTCTCTAATACTTAAATAGGAATCCTGAACATCAATGTACTTACCTACTACAGCAATTGTAATTTCTTTCTCCAAATTTCTAAGTTTGTTTACCATTTTTTCCCACTCATCATTAGCTTCTCTTTTCTCTAATTTTAGCTTGGAAATTATGTAATCATCAAGCTTTTCCTCTTTAAACATCAAAGGTACTTCGTATATATCGAACGCATCTTCTGCACTTATTACCGCCTCAATTGGTACATCACAAAACAGAGAAATCTTCTTTTTTGTCCCCTCTTCAAGCTTTCTTTTGCATCTGCCAACTATCACATCTGGTTGTAAACCTATACTTCTCAACTCTTTCACACTGTGTTGAGTGGGCTTTGTTTTCTGCTCACCGCTCGAATCAAGAGGTACAAGGGTTACGTGAACAAGCAAAAAATCTTCTGGTTTTTCCTCGTTTTTCATTTGTCTTATCGCCTCTAAGAAGGGCATGCCTTCAATGTCTCCTACAGTACCTCCTATCTCAACTAAGCAAATTTCAGCTCCGCTATTTTTTGCTACTCTTCTTATCCAACTTTTTATTTCATCTGTTATGTGAGGAATTATCTGTACTGTTTGTCCTAAATACTCTCCTTTTCTCTCTTTCTCTATTACATTTCTGTAAATCTTACCAGTCGTTATATTATGCTCTCCTGTTAGTTCTATTCCTATAAATCTCTCGTAATGCCCAAGATCAAGATCAACTTCTGTCCCATCTTTTAGAACATAAACTTCCCCGTGTTGAAAGGGGTTCATAGTTCCAGCATCTATGTTTATATAAGGATCTATCTTTATAGGTATGACTTTGTATCCCATATCTACTAATAGCCTTCCTATTGATGCGGAAGTGATACCCTTTCCAAGACCACTCATGACACCTCCTGTTACCATTATGTACTTCATAGAAATCACCTCAAGAACTCTCTACTTTCTCTCTTACATCTGGAGGTAACATATTGGGGATCCCATCTTCTATTGGGTATTCAACTTTGCAATTTTTACAGATTAGTTTTCCTTTTAAAATCTCTTCCTCATCCTCTTCTTCAACTTCAAGAGCTAATTCACCTTTACAAATTGGACAAGCAAGAATATCTAATAGACTTCTTCTCATATCCATCGTAGGAGAGAAGATAATATTAGTCTTTCGAAGACACTAATAAATATGAGAAAGTGTGAAAAATGTAAGTACTATGAAAAATGTAAAGAATGGAACTGCTTAAAGGATCCTGAGAAATGCGAGTATTATGAGCCAGTGGAATAATTATTTATAAGGCTACTAAGTTAGCAATGAAAATATACGTTAGAGGTGATGCTAATGTCTTCAAAACTTCATTATGAATTTAAAAGGAAATTGGAAGAGCTTGAAAAGTACAAAGGAAGAGGAACTGAACTGATAACTCTCTATATACCACCAGATAAAAATATTGCAGATGTATCTGCTCAATTAAGAAGTGAACTAAGTCAAGCTTCAAATATAAAATCAAAGCAAACGAGAACAAACGTAATGGCTGGATTAGAAGCAATATTGCAGAGACTTAAGATGTACAAAAAACCTCCAGAACATGGAATGGTTATAATAAGTGGAGTTATCGATTTAAATGGAAAGCAGAAGCACATAACTGAAATAATAGAACCTCCAGAGCCAGTACCACTTTACAAATACCATTGTGACAGCTCTTTTTACCTTGAACCTTTAAAAGAGATGTTAAAAGAAAAGGACTTCTACGGTTTAATAGTCATAGATAGAAGGGAGGCTACAATTGGAATACTGAAGGGGAAGAGAATAGAAGCATTAAGCAGGGCAACTTCTATGGTTCCGGGAAAACACAGGCAAGGTGGACAGAGCAGTGTTAGATTTGAGAGATTGAGAGAGATAGCAATTCATGAGTTTTACAAAAAAGTTGGTGAAAAAGCTACTGAGGCTCTACTACCCTATAAAGACCAACTTCTTGGGATACTCATAGGTGGCCCGTCTCCAACAAAAGAGGAATTCTATGAAGGAAATTACCTACACCACGAGTTGCAGAAAAAGGTAGTTGGATTGTTTGACGTTAGCTATACTGATGAGAGCGGTCTTTACGAATTAGTAGAGAAAGCGGAAGACGTACTACAAGAGCTTGATTTAATGAAGGAAAAAAGATTAATGAATAGATTTTTAAAAGAGATTGCAAAAGATGGCTTAGCAGCTTACGGTGAGGAAGAAGTTAGAAGATACATAACACTGGGAGCTGTAGATACACTTTTGTTGAGTGAAGACCTTAGACTTGAGAGAGTTAAGTATAGATGTCCCAAATGTGGGAAAGAAGTTGAAAAAACTCTTAGATTCAAGGGAGATAGCCAACAATTTTGCGATGAGTGTGGCGTTGAAATGGAGGAAGTTGAAAGAAAAGACATAATACTGGAGCTTTCAGAACTTGCAGAAAGTACAGGGGCTAAAGTGGAATTTCTTTCCACTGAAAGCGAGGAGGGAGCTATGCTGTACAACGCTTTTGGGGGAATAGCAGCAATTTTAAGATTTAAACCAGAATGACATTTTTTAAACTCTCCTTAATTTTGCAACAAAAAAACCAGAGCATCTGTTTTTGTGAGGGTAGTATCTTTTAGTTAGCTTAATACTGTCATCAAGCTTTAAATTTCCAATTTCAACTAATCCTTTTTCACCCGGTAATTTTATTTTTTCAACCTTTACTGGAAAGTTTTCAATCGCCCATTGAATAACGAACTCGTTCTCTTCTGGTGTCAGAGAGCAGGTAGAATATACAATAATTCCACCAATTTTTACGCTCTCTATAGCTGCTTTTAAAAGCTCTTTTTGAAGCTTAGAGCAAAATTCTATGTCTTCTTTACCTCTACTCTTCTTTCTACTCTTATCCTTGTGTATTATTCCCTCTCCAGTACATGGTGCATCAAGTAAAACACCATCAACTTTTAAATTGTGTTTTGGAAAGGCTCTTGCATCCATATTAAGCACTGCAACATTAGTCACACCCATTCTATGTATATTGTCTATTAAAGCTGAAATTCTATCTTTTTGAGCTTCTATTGCAATAATACTGCCTTTTATTCTCTTGTCCTTCATAATTTGAGAGAGCATAGTTGTTTTTCCCCCCGGAGCAGATGCAAAGTCTGCAATAATTGTATTATTTTTTAATTCATCCAAAAATACTAAGGGAGGTATGCAAGAAGATTTATCCATTACGTAGTAGTAACCCATCAAGTATTCTGGAGTAGATCCGATAGAATATGGTTCATGAACTACTTCGTAGCAGTATTGAATATCAGTTTTCCTTAATATAAAACCTCTTTTTTCCATTCTATTAACGAGCTCTTCTTCTCTTATTTTTATAGTGTTAACTCTTATGTACTTCGGAACGTTTTCCATTCCTTTTATTAGCTCTTCAGCATCATCGAATATGGCAATCCATCTTCTAACTATGAACTCATCGTATCCATATTTTTCTGATAGTTTCTTAGAAAAATAATTACTGGGAAAATCGAGGATCATTTCTTTTTCTGTTCCATTCTATCAAAAAACGGATTTTTCCCAGTAGAAGCAAGAGGTATCCCCATCACAACATCTGATTTTGCGTATCCCAATTTTCTGGCTACAGTACCAATTCTATACATTATTCTGTTATCAACGTTGATTATTGAAGCTAACTTGACAGCTGAACCTATTGCAATTCCCAAGTCTATCAATTTAAACGCACAATTTGGTCCTCTAAAATCTTTTCCTTCTATTTTTTCAGCTCTCTCGAGCTCCTCACAACTCATTCCACAGGCACCACAGTTAAGTTTTATAGGTTTACAACCGTAAACACCTAAGATTAGGACAGCTTCACTCTTTTTAACACATTCACCATCTCTTATAAATCCATGAATGTTTCTTTCCTTTCCAATTTTTATCATTTCGTTTGCAAGCTTTTCTTTTTCTTCTCCATCTATGTAAACTATTTCTATGTCATCTTCGCCTTTCGATTTTGGAGCAGTTCTTGCTGAGATTGCCATTAGGTATGCTGAAATTTTTACAGCTTCTCTTCTAAACTCTTCCTCTCTCAACAACATACTTTTTAAAGCTGAAGGAAGTTCTTTATCAGTATTTCGCAAAGTTCATTTGCACGATCAACGAACTTTTCAGTATCCTCAAGTATTTTGTTTTTCTCATCTTCATCCATATTTTCATCTTTTAACCATGTTTTAACTATATCCTCTGTAACTTCAAGGTGAAACTGTAAAGCCAAAGCCTTATCAGCTCTAAATGCTTGATTTTCAACTTCACTTCCTCTGTAAAGTAAAATTGCTTGTTTTGGCAAGTCAAATGTATCGCCATGCCACTGAAAAACTGTCATTTTTTTAGGTAAACCTTCAGTAGATGGGTCGCTATTAACTTTTTCTACTTCATACCAACCCAACTCTTTCTTGTAAGGATAAACTCTCTCTCCAAGTGCGCTTGCTATTAGCTGGGCACCAAGACAAAATCCTGCTATGGGTTTCTTTTCAAACAGTTGTTTAATTATTTTCTTCTCTTTTGCAAGAAAAGGATATTTTTCTTCCTCATAAACGCCCATTGGACCCCCCATAAAAACGAGGTGAGTAAATTCGGCTATATCTTCTACATTTGGACATTCTTCCTCATAAAGCTTTACGTACTCGTATTCAATACCCATGTCCTTTAAAATTTCCTCTATGTATCCCATTGGTTCTGTTGGATAGTGTTGAAATGCTAATACTTTCATGACTTAACTTTAAATTTTTTGAAAATAAAACAGTTTTTGTCTATGCATTCATATCGTGGGACTATCTTATGGAATTACAATTAAGTTTATTGGTTCCCCTCTTCTATTGTATGCTCTCCAACTACTTTCGTTGTAGGGATAAGCGATTATTATGTGGACTAATCCTTTTTTTGAAAAAGTTTCTAAATCTTGTGTAGAAGGATAAAAATTTGGGGTTGGATGGCTATGGATACTGCCCAGAACTTTAATTCCGAGGGGAAGCATATCTGTAAAAATAACAGCACTAACCCCTCCACTTAATGATGGAAGAAAAATAAGTTCGTTTATTTGTACTTTGTCTTTGACAATTTTACCTCCAAGCATAGCTATAAATTCGTTAGGATGACTATCTCTTGAAGCAGCAATGGCAGTTTCCAGTACTTCTCTTGAGATGTAGTATTTTACCTTCCTTTTTTTGTTTTTATCGTTTTTTATTTCTGTTCTTTTCCCGATAAATCTTTTAAATTTTTTTAAAAAACTCACAAAAATAGATTAATTAAATAAATAAAATAGATTTCGGTTACCCACCAGATATCACTCTCATTATTGTAACTTCACCCTCTTTAACTTTCTCATCTAAGGGTATAGGTGTTGAGTCTCTTATTACAATTACTGTTTCGGGATTTATCCCCAAGTCTGAGATTAGCTCGGAGTAAGTTTTATTTTCAACCTCTAACTCTTTATCACCCTCCTCAAATCCTACGAATTTAAGTTTTACACGAACCATATACACTCTTAATTCTAAGAAGTATATTCATGTTATGTTTAGTATTCTTCTGGAAGTAGCAAATCTGCTATTTCCTTTATACTCATTCTAAGGCTGTCAAACTTGAGGTCGCTTAGGTTTTCAAGCAGAAGCTTTTCATCTCTGCTTAAAAGCTTGCGCATACCCTTTCTTTCAAAAGACCTTCGGTCAAAGCGCCTCATAGTGGATCACGATTCTATCTATTTTCATTATCATATATAAACTTTCCGAAAGATGGTAATAATCATCATGGAAAATTGATAATAGACTAAACTCTCTTAAATACCCTCATAAAAACTGAAAATAATTTGTGCAAGCTTCCTAATTTTTAAGCACTATTATGAAAAAATCGAAATACTTCTTCCAAAATAGATACTAATAAATCATTAAAGATTAATGCCAAAGAACTTCGAAGTGTTTTTTCTCACAACTTCTATAATTTCTTCTACTTCAACACCTTTAAGTTTTTCTAAATCTTCAAGCACCACAAAAACATTGCACGGATTGTTTACTTTACCTTTGAAGGGACTCATGTAAGGGCTATCTGTTTCAATCAATATATTTTCTAAATCTACTTTCTTAGCTACTTCTCTAACTTCTGGTATAAAGCGAATTCCAGTACTTATCCCTATAAATTCAATTTCCTTAGCTAAGTTCACGTCACCCGTAAAAGAGTGGAAGTAAGCTTTCACATCAAACTTATCAACTTCTTTAAATGCTAATTCTTCAGCTTTTCTGGCGTGTATTACCACAGGTAAGTTTAATTCAGATGAAATTTTAAGAAAGTGTCTAAGGATTTTCATTTGATTTTCTCTTTCAACTTCAGTTTTAGCGTGGTAAAAATCAAGACCTATTTCACCAACTGCAACAATCTCTTTGTGTTTCTCTCTTAAAAAATCCTCTACTTTTTTTACTCTATCCCAATTACCTCTCTTAGCTTCGTTAGGATGGAAACCAATTGTTGGTATAATGTATCCAAAGTATGGTTTTAGAATTTCCCAGCTTTTCCAAACGTGAGCCTTTCTATACTCAGTTATCGAGTCAAAAACAACTTCAACGCATTTTTTTGCAAGTTCAATCTCTTCCTCAATTTTCGACTTACTATACAATTCAAAATGAGCATGACAATCTAATGCTAATTTATCTAACAATCTATCACCTCATCCACTATGTAAAATCCAAGCTTTTTACATTCTCTGTAAAAGTCTTCCTCCTCAACATTTAACCATTTCAAATTTTCAAGATCTTTTTTTCTTATCGCTCTAACTGGAAAATTTAGATTTAACTTTTTGTCAAGCCTGAAGGATATTTTTGCCAACTCTTTTCTTAGTCTCCATCTGGCGACTAAGGGAGATTGAACAGAGAGTATCGCTTTTTCTACATCCATCTTATCTATAACACATTTTAGCAGTATTTCAGTTATAGAGTTTATTCTATCTGGCACACCTACTGTATCTCCTCTAAGTAAGAACTTTCTCGAAATAACATCTATCCCTTCAGATTCAAGCTCTTTTCCAAGTTTTGAAGTTAAACCTTTTTTATTTCCTGAAAGATCAACTATCCCTCCTATAACGTAACAATTAAAGTTAGTATCTTCTAAACTAAATTCAGTCTCAGCATTTGGATCTAAAAGCAAAACTTTCTTTATGTTCTTTTCGTAAAAAAAATTTTCAGCTTTTTTATAAAAGGGAGTTTCAATTTCAGGAAAACTATACCCTGAAACTACCATTTTATCTTTCCACATGAATTTCCTTACTACTCCTACTGAGCACTTTAATTGAAGGTGCAACCTTCTGAGCTCCTTTTCAGTGTGTATGTTGTAGTATCTGCAGTCAATTAGTATGTATGGATAGTTGTATTTCTCAGCTTCTTTAAGTAACTCTTCTCTTGATAAAAGTGGTAGTGTACAACTTGGTATTACACAAGCGTCAGCTGCAATTTTATCACATTTTTCGTTGAAATCCATGGAAACCTTACAATTTTTTGCACGGCAAACTACGGCTTTTCCTTCCGCAACTAATGCTGAAAGCTTCCAAATTTTCGTGCATGGCCAAATTCTCTTTACACCCTTCTTAGATAGCAATTCCACAAACAAATCTGAAAGCCTTACCACTAACTTAAATCAAAATGCCCTCCAATTTAAAACCATCGCTTAAAAGCAAAATAACTAAAAAGCATAATTGAACTTTTCTGCAATTGTGAAAGAGTACCTAAACGCGGTTAAAGGTGCAATTGGTTTTTTATCTATACTACCTATTGGTGAAAATCCCGAAGAATTTGAGTCTTTTAGAAGGAGAATATACTTAATGCCCTTAGTTGGATTGATATTAGGATTAATATGTGGTATAATATGCTATTTACTCTCTTTTCTCTTACTACAATTTCTAACTCCTCTGGCTTTTGTTAGCGTGGAGGGTATTAATCATCTTGATGGGTTGGCTGATGTAGGTGATGCTATTTTTGCACCAGAAACCCGCAGGTTTAATGCTTTAAAAGATATAAATACAGGAACGGGGGGAACTATATTTCTGCTTATATGGATTATTTCCATATCCTTAACATCAATTAAAATGAGCTCTGATTGGATCTTTTTCACATCTTTAATATCAGAATTGTCAGCAAAAACTTGTATGATGTTAATGCTTTCAACAACAAAACCTCTCTGGACTGGTATGGGTAGCTATATGATGGAGTTCGCTAAATTTGATAATTCTGCAAAATCAGCAATTTTTGCTGGTGGGTTTGCTTTTTTTGTACAGTTAGTTTTTAAATATCCAGCATTAATTTTATTCACATTCTCTCTTTTGTTGTTTTTGATTCTGCGATTTTACTTTATGAGAGTTTTTGGAGGCGTTAATGGAGATATGTTTGGTGCTACAAATTGCATTGTCTTGGCATTTAACTTTATACTGGCATGGTGTTTGAAATGCTGGCTCTTTTGATGTGTGGAGGTAGCGGTAGAAGAATGAATCTACCATTTAGAGGGGAAAAAGAAAAACCAATGGTTAGAGTTTGTGGAAAAAGGTTAATAGAACACCCCATTGAAGCTATAGAGGAGATAGGACTTGAAATTTTAGCGTTAACTTCTCCAAAAACATGCGAAACTGAGAAATTTTTAAGAGAAAGGGGTTTAGATGTAGTTACTTCTCCCGGATTAGGTTTTGTTGAAGATATTGTTTGGTTTGTGAGGGAATTTAGGTATGCAAATCCAATACTGATAGTTTCAGCTGATATAGTTTTTTTAAAAAATGAATTAATTAGAATACTAGAATTTTATTTAAAAAGTACAAAACCCGCTATTACAGCAGTAAAAAACTCAAAGAACGTAGGAATAAATATTATCGATGGTTACCATTCTTTAATTAGTGAATTTCAACCTGAAGAAGTATGTAATGTTAGATGGGTTTTCAATGTAAACACGAGAGAAGACGTTAAAATCGTGGAAGAGATAGCTAAAAAATTTAATATTTTAAAGTAGAGTTTAATATATGGTAAGAGTAGATGAGTACGATTTTGGTAGAATTATTGTGGATGGGAAAAAATACAATCATGACGTAATTGTTTTTTGGGATGGAAAAATAGAGAAATGGTGGAGAAAAGAGGGGCATAAAGTTTGTGTTGAGGATATTGAAAAAATTCTTGAAAAAAATCCTGAAATTATAGTATTTGGTACAGGAAAGTACGGTGTAATGAAAGTGGGTAGTGATGTAAAAAATTTATTACAAAAGGAAAATATAAAATGCATTGAAAAAATTTCAGATGATGCTGTAAAAGAGTTTAACGAAAAAGTTAACAAGAGCAAAGTTGTGTTAGCAATACACCTAACCTGTTAGATAAAGTTTAAATACCAATAACTCAATTTAAGTTTAATGAAATGGAAATGCAAGTGTTGTGGATATGTATATGACGAGGACATAGGAGACCCATTTAACGACATACCTCCCGGAACAAAGTTTGAGGATTTGCCAGAAAACTGGGTTTGTCCGATTTGTGGTTGTCCAAAATCTAAATTTTATGTGCTAAACTTGTGAGGTGTAGTAAATGATAGAGAATTTCATTTACAACAAAGAAAAAGCTGAAGGGGAAATTATTAGTAAAGTAGAAACACATACACCAGAAATTATATGTCCCAATACGGTCAAAGCTGGAGAGCCTTTTGAAGTTAAAATATCTATTACTAAGCATCCAAACAAGCTTGAACATTCAATAAGGTATGTGGATATCTTTTTTGTTGAGAAGGGTAGAGCTTTCAACCCAGTTAAAGTTGCTAAAGTCAAATTTACTCCAGAATACGCGGAGGCTGAGGCTGTAATAAAGTTAAAAATTGAAAAAAGTGGTAAAATAATAGCTTTAGCTTACTGTAATAAACACGGTTTGTGGGAGAGTTTTAAGGAAATTAAAGTTGAAGGAGGTGAGTAGTTATGGAAATAATAAAAAACCTTTACTGGGTTGGAGTATTAGATTTTCCAGAAAGAGATTTTCACAACTTTGCGACACATAGAGGTTTAACTTATAACTCCTATTTAATCTTAGATGAAAAAATAACTCTTATAGATGGAGTTAAACACAAGTTTGCAAGAGAACAGATAAAAAAGATAGAGAATTATACAAATCCGAAAGAAATTGAATACTTGGTGGTCAATCACATTGAGCCTGACCACTCAAGTGGTTTACCTGAAATAGTAAAGATTGCCAACCCAACCGTGGTTTGCACAAAAAAGGCAAAAGAGGGGTTAGAAAAGTACTATAACGCAGATTGGAATTTCAAAGTTGTTAGAAGTGGAGAAGAAATTAAAATAGGTGAAAATACCCTCAGATTCATAGAAACACCAATGTTACACTGGCCAGACAGTATGATGACATATATGGTGGAAAAGCAGATTCTCTTCTCAATGGATGGATTCGGGCAACATATAGCGAGTGAAGAGAGATTTGATGATGAATTGGAAGATGCAGTTTACTGGGCTAAGGTTTACTACGCAAACATACTAATGCCATACGCAAACTTGGTTTTGAGACTAATAAAACTGTTTGAAAAGTATGAAGTTAATCCAAAAATAATTGCACCCTCTCACGGAATTATATGGAGAAATCCTAATAAAATAGTAAAAGAATACGTAAAATGGGCTAATTTTGAAAGCGATGAAAAAGCGGTTGTAATATATGATACGATGTGGCACTCTACAGAAAGACTTGCCATGGCAATTGCAGATGGAATAGCTTCAACAGGTGTTAAAGTTAGGATATTCAACGTTAGAAAGGATGAATGGGCTGATATAGTAACAGAAGTTCTTGATGCCAAGGCTGTATGTATTGGTGCTCCAACAATGCACAACCATGTTTTTCCTCCAATGGCGGGATTTCTAACGTACTTAAAAGGACTGAGACCTAAGAATAAGATTGGACTTGCCTTTTGTAGCTATGGATGGGGTAGTGGAGCTTATGAAGATATAGTTGGGGTAATGAATGACTTAAAGTGGGAAGTAATTGATGGAATTCAGGTCCAATTTAGACCTACAGATGAAGAACTCAAAAAAGCGTATGAAATCGGAGTTGAAATTGGAAATAAAGTAAAGGAGGATAGCTAAATGAGTGAAAAAATAGACTATGGTAAATTTGAAAAAGAAATGGAATTAAATAAAGAAGAACTAAAAGGGTTTTTAAAAAAGATGCTCGAAAAAGTAGATAACGGAAGAATTGTCTGTCAATTTAAAGAAAGGGAGATATACGTAGATTTTGTTGAGCCTGTTAAAATAGTGGTTAACTACAGTGGTAGTAGCGAAAAAGAAGATTTAATTGTAACTTTCAAATTTAAAGGAAAAGTTTTGCCTGATGTACCACCCTTCCAGTAATAACTATTTATTTTTGTTTGTTTATTTTTATAATGAGATTGTTTGAACAAATTAAATTTGAATTTAAATTGAAGATCAGATATAAAAAATTGAAAATATATTTTTCTTAGAACCACAACAGATAAGTGGACTTGGATTAACATATTTTAATGTCTCTTAGAGTTAGAGACTACATGACAAGAAACGTAATAACAGTTCAACCTGATACGACGGTAAGAGAAGTTATAAATCTTATAAATGCCACAGGTCATGATGGGTTCCCAGTAGTAGATAGTGAAGGAAAACTGGTTGGATATATTTCTTCAAGAGATTTGCTTAGAAAACCCGCAACTATTAAGGTAAAAGACATAATGAGTACGAAATTGTACGTTGCAAGGGAGTACATGGACCTGAGAGATGCGGCAAGGGTTATGTTCAGGACTGGGCATTCAAAATTGCCGGTAGTTGATGAAAATGGAAAACTGCTTGGGATAATAACAAATGCAGATGTTATAAGAAGTCAAATTGAAAGAGCAAATCCGAAAAAAGTTGAAAAACTGAAAAAAACAATAGAAACTGTGCATGGAATTAAAGTAAATGTAAAGAAAGGTAAAGTAGATGTTGATAGACTAATTCCTACTCAAACGAAGATATTTGCCGATGAGCTTAAGGGGAGAATATACGAATTAAGGAGAGGATTAGCTGAGCCGGTTGTAGTTATAAGCAAAGGAGGGAAACTACTTCTTGTTGATGGCCATCACAGAGCTGTTGCTGCTAAGAGAACTGGAGTAAAAAAACTGGATGCATACATACTCGAAGTTCCAAACAATGTTGAGCTTGGTATAGAAAGATTAGCCAAAAAGAAGGGATTAAAAAGTGTTGGTGATGTCGAAGTTATTGAAGATGTGCCTCATCCCTTAGTTGAGATAACCTTTAGAAACATGAGCCATTAATGGCAAATAATTTTAACAATTTCTTAAGTCAAGAACTTAATGTTATCCCCAGTTGAAGTTGAACTAATTAAAGCTCTTGGAAAGGGAAAGTACCATCTTGAGGAGGCTGTGGAAAAAACAGGAATGAAAAAAGACACGATACTCAAAGCATCCTATCTTCTACAGGAAAAAGGATTTGCTGAGGTAATAACAGAATTAAAAAAGAAATACTATCTTACAGATGAGGGGAGAGAGTATCTGGAAAAAGGGCTGCCTGAAGAAAGACTTGTAATACTTCTAAAAAAGGGAATAGACGAAATAACTGAACTTCAAAAGCTAATGGGTAAAAGAGAATTTGGAATAGCTCTCGGATGGCTTAAAAAAAAGGGAGTAGTAAAAGTTGAAAATGGAAAAATAAAACTTGTAAAAGAGGTAATTTTTGAAGAAAAAGATGCATTGAAAAAAATAGCTGAAGGTGAAGTAGTTGATGAAAAAATACTTAAAAATTTACTCAGAAGAAAATTGGTAGATTACGAAGAAATAAAAAATATTTATGTAATTATAAAAGATGTACCAAAAATTGAATTAAGAGAATATATCTCGGATTTAACGCCTGAAATAATAAAATCCGGTGAGTGGAGAGGAAAAGAGTTTTTAAAGTACGACATAACCATACCCTCCAAGGAAATATTCACTGCAAAAATACATCCATACGAAAGAATTATAAGAGAATGTAGAAAAATATTTTTGGAGATGGGTTTTACTGAAATAAAAGGAAACTACGTTCAACCGGCTTTTTGGAATTTTGATGCATTATTTCAACCTCAGGATCACCCGGCAAGAGATATGCAAGATACTTTTTACTTAGACTATTATGTGGATTTAAAAGAAGAAAAAAAGAGGGGTTATATTGAAAGAGTCAAAGATACTCACGAAAATGGATGGATTACGGGATCTACAGGATGGGGTGGTAAGTGGGACTTAAACAAAGCAAAACAACTCGTTCTAAGAACTCACACAACCGCAATAACAATTCACTATTTAGCAAACAACCCCGATCCGCCAGTAAAAGCTTTTTGTATCGATAGAGTTTATAGAAGGGAAACGATTGATGCCACTCATTTGCCTGAATTTGATCAACTTGAAGGAGTAGTTATGGATAAAAATGTTGGATTTAGACATCTTTTGGGGCTTTTAAAGGAATTTTTTGCAAAAATGGGTTTTGAAGATGTTAGATTTAGGCCGGGGTACTTCCCATACACCGAACCAAGTGTGGAGCCTGAGGTATATGTGGAGGATCTTGGTTGGATAGAACTTGGAGGAGCCGGTATTTTTAGAAAAGAAGTAACAGAACCTCTTGGAATTAAAGATAAAGTTCTTGCTTGGGGTCTTGGAATTGGAAGACTTGCAATGCTTCGTTTGGGTATGAAAGATTTAAGAAGATTATATCTACCAGATTTGGGGTGGCTTAGAGAACTACCTGCAATAAAACGTTGACATTTTGTGGGGTGGTATCATGCCAGTTGTAACTTTATACTGGAACGAACTTGAAAAACTTACAGGGGTTGATAGAGAAACAATTTTATCGAATTTACCAATGTTGGGATGTGACATAGAAAGAATTGAAGAAGACCATATAGATGTTGAGTTTTTTCCAAACAGACCTGATTTGTATAGTGTAGAAGGTGTAGCAAGGGCTTTAAGAGGTTTTCTTGGTATAGAAGTCGGATACAAAAATTACGAAGTTAATCCGGGTAAGTGGAAGATAATAGTTGATAATAGTGTTAGAAATCTGAGACCGAGAATTTGCGGTTGCGTTGTAAGAAATTTGAAGTTAAATGATGAGTTAATTAGATCTCTAATGGAAATTCAAGAAGATTTACACTGGACAATAGGTAGGAATAGAAGAAAAATGGCTATAGGTGTTCACGATCTTAGTGTTTTAGAATTTCCACTGAGATACACTACTGTTGACGAATCTTTCTCTTTTGTTCCGCTTGACTTTGAAGAGGAAATGAGCATTAAAGATATATTGATTAAACATCCCAAAGGTAAGGAATATAGTTTTATAGTTGAAAAATTTGATAGATACCCTATTATCTTAGATTCAAATGGAGAAGTAGTTTCACTTCCACCAATTATAAACGCAAACAGAACAAGATTGACCGAAAAAACTACAGATGTATTTATAGATGTTACTGGATTTGATAAAAACGTCGATAGAGCTTTGAACATACTCTCTACTATGCTCGCAGATAGGGGAGGTATCTTAGAGAGTGTAGAAATTATCTATACAGATTACGTTGAAACAACTCCTGATTTATCCCCAACAAAAATGGGTGTGGATAAGTCTGAGATAATCTCTTTACTCGGTTTTGAAGTTAGTGATGGCGATATAATTTCTGCTTTGGAGAAAATGAGGTATGGCGTTAGTATAAGGGAGAACTATTTCGAAGTGTTAGTCCCCCCCTATAGAGCAGATATAATGCATCCATGGGATATCATAGAGGATATAGCAATAGGATATGGATATGATAAAATAAAGCCAGATTATCCCAAGACAAGTACAGTAGGCAAATCTCATGAATGGAACGAAATAAAAGATATTGTCAAAGAAATTATGATAGGTCTTGGATACATGGAAGTTATAACTTTCACTTTAACTAACGAAGAAGTTCAGTACGAAAAAATGAGAAGACCTAAATTAGAACCGTGGAAAGGCTTTATTCCCGTTATGCATCCTTTAACAGGGGAACATACAATTATAAGAACTGATATACTACCGAAGCTTTTGGAAGTTCTATCAGTAAATACACACCACCCCTTACCTCAGAGAATATTTGAAGTGGGTGATTGTGTTGTCGAAATGAAGAACGTATTAAAAATAGCAGCCTGCTCTACTCACTCAAGAGCTAATTTTGCGGAAATCAGAAGTGTTGTACAGGCATTAATGAGAGAATTGGATTTGTCTTGGGATGTTAAGGAATGTAAAGATGAAGCTTTCATAGAGGGGAGGAGAGCAGCGATATTTGTTGAAGAAAAAGAAGTAGGTGTTTTTGGTGAAGTTCATCCAGAAGTGCTTGAAAACTTTGAGATACCCAACCCAGTTGTAGGTTTTGAAATAGACCTAAGTAAGATATTTAATGTTGGAGAACTTATATGATGAATTATATAAAAAATAGATTGTATGAATTTGAAAAACTTGGTGAAAAAGGAGAAACAATTTTTAATTTTAAACCATTTTTAGAGCTTAATTTAAAATCAAACATAAAAACAGAGTTGCTCTTTTGTATATCTACTGCAAACTCTTCAGCTATAGCGGGATTAAAGTTTCAAAAAATGCTTGAAAACGTAAACGTTGATAGATTAGAAGTAAAAGACCTTGAAAATTTAATGTCCTCAGCTGGAGTTAGATTTTCAAGTAAAAAGGCTATTTACGCTAAGGAGGCGATAGAAAATTTCGATTTAGTAGTAAAAGCTTTAAATATGGATGATATATCTGCAAGAAAATACTTAGTTAAAAAACTGAGAGGTCTGGGCTATAAAGAAGCGAGCCACTTTTTAAGGAACGTAGGTAGAAAAAATTTAGCAATTATAGATAGACATGTGCTTAAATGGATGATTGAAAGAGGTTATATTAAGGAATTAAAAACGATAACTCCAAAGAAGTATGAGTTGCTTGAAAGAAAATTAAGAGAGATAGCGTTGGATAAAACACTTGCCGAATTAGATTTGATTATCTGGTATAAAGTTACAGGTAAAGTATTAAAATAATCTTTTAGTTTGAAAATCATGAAACCATAACTTTTAAATCTAATAGGTCACAAAGTATAGAGAATATGAGAGAAGAAATACTAAAATTGCTTTCTGATAGAGAGATGACTGTAACTGAATTAGCAAATTTGCTTGATATTTCTAAAGCTACTGTATCCCATCACATAGAGAAGCTTCAGAGAGAAGGATTGGTAAAAGTTGTAAAAGAGGAAAGAATTAAAAATTTTATAAGAAAATATTACTCTTTGTCAATTCCGAATGGAAAAGTTGGTGAAATACTTGTAAAGGAAATAAAAACATGCGTTACAAAAAATGATAGGGTTGAATTATTTAGAAATACTGTTAGATTGCTTGGATACGTTATGCTTAAAACATCACCACATCTATTTAAAAGAGCGGGTTATGAAGTAGGTTATTCACTTGGCTGGAGTGGTGCTAAGGTTGAAGATTTAGCAGAATTATGGGAAAAACTTGGACTCGGAAAAACAAGTTGTTCAAAAAACGTTTTGGATGTGGAAAATTGTTACTTTTGCAGTGGACTGCCTAATATAGGCACAACTTACTGTAAATTCGATGAAGGTTTAATAGCAGGTTTCCTCACTAAATCAATTGGTGAAAGCTATATTGTAAAAGAAATTAAGTGTTGGGGAACTGGTGATGAGTTGTGTGAATTTGAATTTAAGGAGGTAAAAAATTAAAACTTGAACTTCAACGAGTTACTATGGATGTAGAAAAATTTGTTGAAAGAGCTATAAAAGAAATAAGGGAAAAAGTTGGAGATGGTAAAGCAATTATTGCGTTATCTGGTGGAGTAGATAGCTCAGTATGTGCGACTTTAGCTTACAGAGCTATAGGTGATAGGTTAATACCGGTATTCGTTGATACGGGCTTAATGAGGTTGGGTGAACCGGAAAGAATTAAAGAAATTTTTAGCTATATGAACCTTGTTTTTGTAGATGCAAAGGATGAATTTTTATCTGCACTAAAAGGTATCACCGATCCTGAGGAAAAGAGAAAAGTGGTCGGTGAACTTTTTGTCAGAGTTTTTGAGAGAGTTGCAGAAGAGAAAAAAGCGGACTATCTTATTCAGGGAACTATATATCCGGATGTAATAGAGAGTATGGGAGGTATAAAAAGTCACCACAATGTAGGAGGTTTTCCAATAAAGTACAAATTTAAAGATATCATAGAGCCAATTAGGGAGTTGTACAAAGATGAAGTTAGAGAAGTTGCAAGATACTTAGGATTACCCCCTGAAATATCAGAAAGAATGCCATTTCCCGGACCAGGATTAGCTGTTAGAATTTGTGGAGAAGTTACGCCTGAAAAAGTTGAGATTGTAAGAAAAGCAAACGCTATAGTCGAAGAAGAGTTAAAAGACTATGATAAGTGGCAGGCTTTTGCAGCTTTAATTGGTAAAGCTACAGGTGTTAAGGGGGATATAAGAGTTTATGGATATATAATAGCTGTAAGGGCTGTAGGTTCAAGAGACGGTATGACTGCAGATCCCATAAAAATAGAACATGAAAAATTGAGAAAGATAGCTTTGAGAATAACGGGAGAAATACCGGAAGTTGTAAGAGTAGTATATGATGTTACACCAAAACCACCAGCAACTATAGAGTTTGAATAGTGTGAAAGAAAATTAGTGGTACAATTAAACTTCCCATGCAATTTATTCTCTTTACTTTGAGTTTTTCTGGAATTAATCCAACTAAGCTACTTATAATAAAAAGTAAGATTGAAGAAAGTCCGTCAATTAAAACTGTGATAAGCACTATGAATAGAGCAAAGTAACATAGCAATTTAGTATTGATTTTTGGAATGAGTTTACCTATAAAAATGGCAGAAATTAGAGTCAATATTGCAGAAAATAAAGCTGAAAAAATACACAATATTAAAACATCAAAAGGATTTAAAACAGGCATAAAATCTTTTATTGCGCTTGAAGCTCCACTTCTACCAACACCTGAAGACATTAAGACTGCAAAACACATTAAAGCATTAGCTGTGTTTGCAGCACCAGTAGCAGATACGTAACTTCTCGCATCTTTTTCTTTAAATGGAATAACAGCCATAGTTGAAGCAATTCCTGAGCTTATTCCCGGAAATATAGAAGTAAAAACTCCACCAATAGAGCCGGATATCGAAGGTAGTAATTTTGGTCTAAATTTTAGCTTTTGTTTGGGGATTTCAGATTTTCTTCTAATACCTTGTAATATAACGGGAAAAGCGAATAAACCAGAAAACAGTGGAGTAAACTTAGGTGGATTGTATCTAAAAGCTAAAAATCCTAAAAATCCTGAAACTACAATTAAAAATAGAGCTTTAGTCCTTTGCACAATTTTAGAATATTTCCCAGCAAACAAATCACCCTTTTCTTGAAACAAAAGGACCAACAATATTAAAATTAAAACTAAGGGTGTTAAGAATTTTAGCTTGTTATAGATGTTAAAGTTGGCAAATAAGATAAATATAGAAGATAAAAATAAAATGGAAAAAAGACCAGAAAACGTGGCTAAGGCTATAGCTTCAATTCCATCCCCCTCTAAAACCATTTCATGAGCTGGATACACTGAAACAGCCATACTTTCATCAGGAATACCCAAGAAAGTTGAAGGAATTACATCTGAAAATGAGTATGCAATAGATGAAGAAATAACAATTAATAAGAACTGCAGATTGTTGTAGTATCCTTTAAACTTCATTAAAAATAGAATAAAGTTATTGATATGAATGCCGGGAATTAACCCCGCAACAAATCCTATAAATGCTCCAAGTAAACTTATAGATATATCCGACATAACGATATTTGTAGTAGAATCATTAATATACTTATTTGAAATAATGGGAAAACATGAAGTTAGCAGTATTGTCGAACGTTCACGGTAACCTCAAGGCTTTAGTAGAGGCTTTGAGTGAGATTGAAAAATTAAAAGAGAACGGAAAAAACATAGAAAAAACTATAATAATAGGAATATTTGGTTTTATGCCCTACCCAAAGGAAGTTTTCAAATTACTGAGTAATGCACAAAACATTCTTTGTGTTAGAGGGAAAATAGATCACTTAATTGCTAAATGGAGCGAAGATGATGAAATTAAAGAGGAGTTAAGAGAAGAAGATCCTTTTTTGGCTAATATAGTAGAGTGGAATTGGGAAAATATGGGTAGAGATGCAAGAAAATGGCTTAGAAATGAAGTTCCGGCTTTGTTGTTTGAAAAGTTTGGAGATAACGAATTTGGATTTTCTTACGGTAAACCTTTTGACATTCATTCAGAAGTCCTTCCAAAAATGCCTCTATCTTACTATGAAAGTATAATGGCATCAATAAAAAAGTATGAAATGTTGGTTGTAGCAGGATATGAACCTTTTGTAGCAGAGACTGTTTTTGGTAAAATCGCATGTCCTGGTGGGATTGGTGTGCAAAAGAAGGGTTTTAAACCAAGTTTCTTAATTGTAGATACGGCTACGCTTGATGTATCTTTCTACGAATTTGAATATCCAAGAAAAGAAGTGGAGGACAGATTGAAGGAATTAAAGCCACCTGAATATAGTAAATTAATTGATATATTGTATCATGGTATTTAATTCTTTTTTATTTTCTTTTTTATTCTTTTAATTATTGAAATCTTTGATAAAAAATAAGCAAATGATTAGCAAATAGCAATAAAAAAATTTTAAAAACTAAACATAAAACGTTAAGGGCATGAAAAAGTGGGTATTGCTAATACTGTTACTTGCCGCTGTTTTTGTTGGTTGTGCTCAGAATAACAAAGTACAGAACAAAACGCCAGTGGAAAATCTTCAAAAGTCAAATGCAATAGTTATTGGTGTAACAGACAAAGTAACAGACCTCGATCCTGCCAATGCCTACGATGCGTTTACGTGGGAAATTCTTGAAAATACGATGGTTGGTTTAGTAAAATACAAACCCGGTACATTAAAGATAGAACCGGCACTTGCAGAAAGCTGGGAAGTTAAGAATAACTCTACAGTCTGGATATTCCATCTAAGAAAGGGCTTAAAGTTTTCAGATGGAACACCTCTAACAGCAAAAAATGTTGTCTGGAGTATTGAAAGGGTTATGAGGCTAAAAGGAGATCCATCATGGCTCGTTACAGATTTCGTAAAAAAAGTTGTTGCTGAAAACAACACAACTGTTGTATTCTATCTGAAACATCCAACATCCTATTTCCTTGCCCTTCTGACTACACCACCTTACTATCCGGTCAATCCAAAATACAATCCGAACAAAATAGATTCCGATCAAACTGCTGGAGGAGCTGGACCATACAAGATAATTAAGTTCATTAGAGGGCAAGAAATTGTTCTCGAAGCAAACCCATATTACTTCGGTATGAAACCAAAAACTAAGAAGATAATAATAAAGTTTTATAGAGATGCCACAACAATGAGATTGGCCCTCCAAAACGGTGAGATTGATGTTGCATGGAGAACTCTAAGACCAAGTGATGTGCTAAGCTTAGAAAAGAGTAATTTTAATGTTGTAAAAGTTCCGGGCACATATATAAGGTACCTTTGTTTTAACGTTGTTAAGAAGCCAACTTCAAACGTCCTCGTTAGAAAGGCATTAGCTGCTGCAATAAACAGAAAAGAAATAGCAGAAATGGTCTATAGAGGAACTGTAGAGCCTTTGTACAGCCTTATACCCAACGGTATGTGGTCTCATCTTGACGTATTCAAGAAGTATGGGGATGGAAACGTAAAACTTGCACAGGAACTACTTGAAAAGGCTGGTTATAGTAAGAACAACCCACTTCATATACAACTCTGGTACACTCCAACGCATTATGGAGATACAGAAGCTGATCTTGCTCAGATGATAAAGACCCAGTGGGAGAGAACAGGAATGGTAAAAGTAACTTTAAAGAGTGCGGAATGGGGTACTTACGTGGATTACGCAAGAAAAGGACAGATGCAAGCATATCTTTTGGGTTGGTATCCTGATTACTTAGATCCGGACGATTATACAACCCCATTCTTGAGTAGTACTGCAAATTCATGGGTTGGAACAGGTTTTGCAAACAAGACTGTTGATACACTACTCAAAAAAGCACAAGAAATACCAAATCAGAATGAAAGAGCAAAGATATATGAGGAAGTACAGAAAATTCTTGCTGACCAAGTACCGTATGTTCCCTTAGTGCAAGGTAACCTTTTCATAGTAACAAAGCCAAATGTACATGGGGTTGTTGTAGGACCAGATATGGTAATGGAATATTCATATTTATATAAAGTTTCTTAATTTTATTTTTTTGTTGTTTTTGATATTTGGAGGGATACTATGTCGAGGGGTATTGTTCAGTACATAATACTTAGAGCTTTAATGATCATTCCAACAGTGCTTGTACTATACACAATAGTATTCCTTTTTATGAGGGTTTTACCGGGAAATCCCATACTTGCAGTCGTAGGAACTAAAAATATACCTCCTGAACAAATGAAACATCTAATGCACATTGCTGGATTAGATAAACCACTTTACGTTCAGTATTTTGACTATCTATGGCAACTTTTACATGGAAATTTCGGAGTAACTTTGGCGTTTCCAATGGGCGTTCCAGTATCAGATTATCTCAAATTAAGGTTTCCAGCTACGCTTGAGTTAACCATATGGTCATTTACTATCAGCATAATAATTGGATTAATAACTGGGACCATAGGTGCCATAAAAAAAGGAACAATAGTAGATACTTCAATGAGGCTTTACAGCATAATTGCATATACTCTCTTTATTCCGTGGTTTGGTATGATACTACAGTACATCTTTGGAGTTTGGTTACACGTTTTGCCTACGTCTGGAAGAATAAGTCCAAATGTCAATCTTCATACTATCACTGGATTGTACGTGTTAGATAGTATTATAACTGAAAACTGGCCAGCTCTCGTTAGCTCAGTGAAACACCTAATACTACCAAGTTTAACGCTTGGTATAGTATTGAGTGGCGCATACACAAGAATTGTTAGAAATAATATGGTGGAAGTCTTAAATCAAGATTTTATAAGGGCTTACAAAGCTAGGGGTGTTAAAGACTGGAAAATTACTTGGTACGCTTTAAAAAATGCATTCATCCCAATCATAACTTTAATGGGTCTTCAATTTGCTATATTGCTTGGAGGGGCTATTTTAACAGAAACAACTTTCAACTGGCCAGGTATGGGAACTTTCATAATAGATAGAATAGAGTATAGAGATTATAATGCTATTCAGGGAACAGTCGTGTTCTTTGCATTCTTTGTTGGACTTATCAGTTTGATAGTAGATTTGATTTATGCGTTACTTGACCCAAGAGTTAAGTACTGAGGTGATGATTTTGCTTTCGTCATTTTTACTAAAACCAATAAACGCAATATTTGGCAATAAAAAAGGAAGAGGTTACTTTATTGCTGGACTTGTTATAGTTTCTATTGTTGTATTAATGGCAATATTCGCTCCATTTATAGCTCCGTACAATCCAACTGCAATAACTATGGATACATTCTCTCCACCTTGCTGGAAGCATATAATGGGGACCAACAGACTGGGACAGGATGTCTTTTCAAGAATAGTTTGGGGTTCAAGGATAATTTTGTATGTAGTGTTATTAGCTTCTTCACTTTCAATGGTGATTGGTATTCCATCGGGATTGATCTCTGGTTATTATGGAGGAAAATTAGACAGAATCCTCAGCATGGTAATGGACAGTATTTATGCATTTCCAGCACTTATACTAGCAATAGTTATTGCTGTCGTTCTCGGCCCAAGTCCTATCAATGCAGCAGTTGCAATAGCTTTTGTTTACGTTCCAACGTATTTCAGGATGGTTAGAGGTCAAACTTTAAGCTTGAAATCTCAATTGTTTGTTGAGGCTGCTAAAGCAATAGGTGCAAGGAATAGAGAGATTATGTTCAAGTACATTTTGCCAAATTTAATTCCAACGATACTAGTTGTCTTCTCGTTAAGTGTTGCAGATGCGATATTAACTGAGGCTGGTCTAAGCTTTCTTGGATTATCTGTCACTCCGCCTACACCGGATTGGGGTTACGATCTCAGAGTTGGACAAGCCTTCTTTCTCGATGGGTACTGGTGGTTAGCTTTCTTTCCTGGCCTTATGATAATGCTACTTGCAATGGCATTTGCTTTAATTGGAGAAGCTTTAAACGAAAGAATGACTTCGAGGTGATGCTATTTGCTCGAAGTAGAAGATCTAACAGTCTATTATTATACTTCCAAAGGGGTCGTTAGAGCAGTTGAAGGTGTTTCATTTTCAATATCTAAAAGAGAGTGGATTACATTTGTTGGAGAGAGTGGAAGTGGTAAATCTACTGTTGCTCAGGCGGTTATACGCCTTGTACCCTATCCCGGAAAAATACAGGGTGGTAAAATTTTGTTTAATGGAAAAAATATACTTGAATTAAACAAGAAAGAGATGAGAAAGCTAAGAGGAAGAGAAATAAGCATGGTCTTCCAAGATCCAATGACGAGTTTAGACCCCTTAAGAAAAATAGGTGATCAGGTTGTAGAAGCTATGACTGAGCATGGGGTAGATGAAGAAGAGGCAAAAAAGAGAGCAATAAAACTTCTGAAAAGAGTTAACATACCAGAAGATAGAATTGATTACTATCCCCACCAACTCAGTGGTGGACAAAGGCAGAGGGTTGCAATAGCCATAGCTGCAGCTTTGGAACCAAGCTTAATTATAGCTGATGAACCTACTACTGCTTTAGATGTTATAGTTCAGGAATCTATAATGGAACTACTACAAGAATTGAAGAACAGTGGAACATCTATTATGTTTGTAACGCATGATATATCCTTAGCATTTGAAAGAAGCGATAGAATAGCTGTAATGTATGCAGGAAAAGTGTGTGAGCTTGGAAGATCTGAAGAGCTCGTAAGTAATCCAATACATCCGTATCTCAAAGCACTCTTAGATAGCGTGCCGGATGTACATTCTGATAAGAAAGTTAAGGCTATTCCGGGAAACCCACCAGATTTAAGAAATCCGCCAAGTGGATGTCGTTTTCATCCTCGATGTCCTTTTGCAAGTGAAATTTGTAAAAAAGAAGAACCTGAGCTTGTAGAATTGGAAAAAGGACATTTCGTAGCTTGCCATGAGGTGGTCTAATGGAGCTTGTACAAGTAAGAAATTTAAAAACGTATTTTCCAGTTAGAATTGGAATAATAGATGCTCTAAAAAGAAAGAAGTTATTTGTAAGAGCTGTTGATGGTGTGAGTTTTTCAATAAAGAGAGGGGAAGTTTTTGGGCTTATAGGAGAGAGTGGATGCGGTAAAACTACTTTGAGCAGATCAGTATTAAGATTGATTGAACCGACTGAAGGTGAAGTAATATTCAATGGTATAAATATCCTAAAACTAAATGATGAGGAAATGAGAAAAATAAGAAAGAGTATGCAGATAATTTTTCAAGATCCATACTCAAGTCTAAATCCAAAAATGAAAATAGGCGAAATAATAGCTCACCCACTAATAATTCATGGAATGGATAAAAAAGAAGCAAAAGAGCAAGTTCTTCAAATGCTTGGTAAAGTTGGTTTAACTCCTGAAAAAGAATTTTATGAAAGGTACCCCCATCAACTCAGTGGTGGACAAAGGCAGAGGGTTGCAATAGCGAGGGCTATGGTACTAAATCCGGAGTTTGTTGTCGCAGATGAGGCAGTTTCCATGATAGATGTTTCAATGAGAGCTTCAATAATCGAGTTATTAGAAGAGTTTAGAAGAATGTATAACCTCAGTATGCTCTTTGTAACACATGACATAGCTATTGCAAGGTTAATCACCAACAGAACTGCAGTTATGTACTTGGGCAAAATAGTTGAGCTTAGTGAAACAAAAACGTTAATTGATAATCCTCTTCATCCCTACTCAAGAGCTTTAATAAACGCAGCTCCGACTATATCACGTAAAAAGGATTTTAAAGTAAAAATTAAGGGTGAGGTTCCGAATGCAATAAATCCCCCAGAAGGGTGTAGGTTAAGCAATCGATGTCCTTTTGCAAGTGAAATTTGTAAAAAAGAAGAACCTGAGCTTGTAGAAGTGGAAAAAGGACATTTCGTAGCTTGCCATATGACATAAAAATAGGTAGCTAACGAACTTCATCGACAAATCTACGTAAAATTTCTAAACCAACCCTTCCACTTTTTTCGGGATGAAATTGGAAACCAACGAAATTATCTTTAATAACAGCAGAAGTAAACTCAATTCCGTATTCCGTTGTTGAAAGTACGAATTTTTCATCTGTAACAAAGTGGTAAGAGTGTACAAAGTAAACGTACTCCCCATTCAAACCATCGAGCAAGTAACTTTTCTTCTTAACTTTTATCTGATTCCATCCCATATGAGGTATTTTACCAACTTCTTTTGGAAATTTAACAACTCTACCCGGTATCACGTTTAAACCTTTGTGCAGACCATTTTCCTCACTTTCAGTAGCAAAAAGTTGCATTCCAAGGCAGATACCCATTACTGGAACATCTGCATCTAAAATAACTTCTTTAAAAGGTTCCAATTCTTTCATAGCTGGCTGAAACGCACCAACACCCGGCAACACAATAGCATCTGCTTCCTTAATCTTTCTTACATCTGAAGTTACTTCAGCTTTACCTCCAACGAATTCTATAGCTTTTTGAATACTTCTTATGTTACCTACCCCATAGTATATTATTGCTATCACATAACTTAAAATGATGACATGGCTTAAGAAAGTTTTTATTCAAGTAAAAGTACTTGACTCATGCAATTCAAAGATGTAAGGTTTGTTGAAAGTAAAACTCTTACTCTTACTTTGGATAACGGTGTTGTAGAAAAACCAAAGTATGAGTTTTTTAAAAGTAAAGCTTTTAGGGTTTTAAAAAATGGTTTTTGGGGATACTGTTCTGGAGAATTTGATGTAGAGGAAGGTTTTAAAATAGCCGAAAAAAATGTAATTGAAAAAGGAACTTCAGAAGTTTTACTGGAAAGTTGTAAAGGTGAATATATATTGAAACCTAAAATTTCATGTGATGATATAAGTATAGAAGAAAAAATTGAATTTTTAAAAGAAATTGAAAAAACTTTGCGTAGCTATGAAAAAATAGTTAATACTAAAATAATCTATCTCGAAAATGTAAAGAGTGTTGAATATAGAGACAATTGTGGGATCGAAGTTAAATATACTGTTCCAAGAACAGGTGTAATCATACAGGCGGTAGCAAAAGAAGGTTCTAACTTTCAATTTTACTCTGAAAGAATTCTAAAACCTTCAGGTTATGAATGTGTGAATAAAGCATTTGATGTTGCAGAAAATATTAAAAAAGTACTTTATGACTTACTTAAAGCAAAATTACCCCCTTCCGGGGAGATGAACGTTTTAATGGATCCAAGACTTGCAGGAGTTTTTATACACGAAGCTTTTGGACATGCTGTAGAGGCAGATCATGTTTTACAGGGAGCAACAGTTCTCTCTGGTAAATTGGGTAAAAAAATAGCTGGAGAAAACGTAAATATAGTGGATGATCCTACTTTAAAGGAATTTGGGTTCTATCCGTATGACGATGAAGGAATTAAAGCTGAGAAAAGAGTGTTGGTTAAAGATGGAATTTTAGTGGATTACTTGCATTCGAGAGAAACAGCAGCAAAATTCGGTAGTAGAGCAGGTAATGGGCGGGCACAGGCGACTATGGAGCCAATAGTTAGAATGAGCAATACGTACATAGAGAGTGGTGATTACTCGTTTGAAGAGTTACTTGAAGAAGTAAAAAATGGCGTGTACCTACTTGGAACAAGAGGTGGTGAAACGAATCCAGCTACTGGCTACTTCCAGTTTAGTGCTCAGTATGGTTACATAATAAAAAATGGAGAATTGTGTAATCCTATAAAGGATGTTTCCCTTTCTGGTAGTATTGAAATTTTGAAAGATATCAAGCTTGGTAAAGATTTGGCTTTTGATCCGGGATTTTGTGGAAAAGCGGGGCAATTAGTTTCGGTAAGCGATGGAGCACCACACTCAGTTGTAAAAGCTAAGGTGGGAGGGGGACAATAATGCTTTCAGAAAGATTTGAAAGAATTGAAGAAAAATGGCATTTGTCGATAGAAAAGAGTAGAATAAAGAGTGTTAGCTATTGTGTGGAGAAAGGTAGAGCTGTAAGAGTTATAGAAGACGGTAAAGTCGGCTTTGCAGCATCATCAGGTACATTTGATTTTGAAAAACTTGAAAAACTGGCTTTAGAATTATCTAAGATATCTGGAGAAAAAATGGATGATTTTCCAAGTTTTAATAAATTTAAAAATCCAAAAATTTACGACAAAAAAATTGAGGACTTTGATGTACGGGAATTAAAAAACATGGGCGAAACTATTATAGAAAGTTTAAGAAAAGGAAATTTATCTACGGGTGTTGTAGAAATTGAAAGAATAACTACAAAAATTGAAAATCCCGAATTTTCTGGTAGTTACTCTGAAACCTTGGCATTTTCATTTATAGAGGTTGTAAAAAGTGGTAGTGCTTATAACTACACTCAAAGCAGAAATCTCGATATATATGAAAAACTAAAAAATATTGTGGAAGAGGCTGAAAACTTAGCTGAAAAACCAACTAATAGCGTTTCAAGAGATGTGACAGTCGTACTCTCACCCATAGCTTTCAATCAGCTTGTTAGTTACGCATTATTCCCTTCGTTTTCTGCTGAAAACGTTGTAAAAGGAAGAAGTCCAATAAATGTTGGAAAATGTTTTGAATGGGAGTTCAAGTTGATAGATAATCCCCTACTTAACTGGGGCCTAAATTCCCGTCCTTTTGATGATGAGGGGGTTAGTTCTGAGAGGAAAGTGCTTTATTCAGATAAAGTGGAATCTCTTCTTTCTGACTGGAGATTTTCTAAAATTACAAATGAAAAGGCTGGAAACGCTGTTAGAAGGGAAATAACGTCTTACCCTACAATATCCACCTCTAACATCATTCTTGATGTAAAAATAAGGGAATCTATTGATTACGAAAGTTTATATGTACACACTTTAACTGGAGCGCATACTACAAATCCTGTTAGTGGTGATTTTAGCGTTGAATGTAGCAATGCCATGTACAAAGACAAGTTCGTTAAAGTTATGTTGTACGGAAATATATATGAAAGCTTGAAAAAACTCGAATCTCAAACAAAACCCATCCAAGTAGATAGTACTGTTTGTGGTAAAGTTTTGTTCGATGTAGGAGCTTTTAAGCTTATTTAAATTTTTATTTTTTATTAGATAATTTAATTTTTTATTAAATTCAACAACAAGTAAAGAGAATTCTTAAAGCTTGAATAAATCAAACTTTGTTCGGCGTAACAAAGTAAATAGTATTTACTACAATTTTTAGCAATTTCTACTCCTTTTAAGTATTCTCTGCTAATTATAATATCTTTTAATTTTTATGCATTCAAAATTTTTCCCTCTGCTATAAGTTTAAGATAGTTTTTAGAATTTAAAATACAACTACAATCTTTTTTAAGTTTTAATAGCTCAAAAGCCGCTTTTTTAATTTTTTGAATCTATACCGAGACAACCTTGAAAATACGTGGAAACAGGCTCAAATGTTATGTGTATTCCACATTCATCTGCAAATTTTACAAGTTTATGAATTTCATATACATTCTCATCATGTAACACAGTATTTATACAAACATCGTAAACTTTTGAAGCCCATTTTATAGCATCAATTATTCGATTAAAAGCATCAACTCCTGTAATTTTGTAGAATTTATCTCTGTTTAAAATGTCTAAGCTAATTGCAACTTTATCTATTTTATAATTTTTTACCTTTAAGCTTCAATCCATTAATCGCAAGCAATTTATAGAAATCATAGTCCTTTGCCTTGTTTAGTATCAGTGAGATATCTTCTCTATAATTAATGGTTCTCTACCTGTAGCAGTATATATTGCTACACTTAATTCGGAAGCTTCTTTTAGCATTTTCTCTATTTCATTTAAATTCATCTCATAACTTTTCTATCTCCAGTAATCACAGTAGTGTCACCTCCTATATTTATAATTGAAAACGTATTTTAAATTAGTGGTAAACTAACTACTATGTCCTTAGTTGCTGAAAAAAAACCCATATTACAAGTAGCTCTTGATTTGGTGGAGTTAAAAAGAGCAATTGAAATTGGTAGAGAGGCACTTGAAGGTGGTGCGGATTGGGTTGAAGCTGGAACACCCCTTATAAAGAGTGAGGGAATGAATGCAGTTAGAGAATTAAAAAAGAATCTTTCTTGCCCAATTGTAGCAGATATGAAAACGATAGATGTTGGAAGTTTAGAAGTTGAAATGGCTGCAAAAAGTGGAGCTGATGTAGTTGTTTTACTTGCTTTAAGTTCGAATTCTACTTTAAAAGAGGCTAAAAGAGCGGCAGAAAAATATGGATGTAAGCTTATGGCTGACTTAATAGAGTGTGAGAATCCAATAAAAAGGGCTGAAGAAGTTGAAGATTTTGTTGATTATATATGCGTTCACGTTGGTATAGACCAACAAATGATCGGTAAAAATCCAATTGAAATATTAGAAAAAGTTGTTGAGAAAGTTAGCTTACCTGTTGCAGTAGCCGGTGGACTTAATGCTGAAACAGCATCAGTATGCGTTTCAGCAGGGGCTAAAATAGTTATAGTTGGTAGCAACATTGTAAAATCGAGGAACGTAAAAGCATCAACTGAAAAAGTTAGAAAAGCAATAGATTCTGCAAAGAAAGTTGAAATATCTAAAAGAATAAATTTAGATGAAGAAATAAAAAATATATTTAGAATCGTCTCTACACCAAATATAAGTGATGCTATGCACAGAGCTAAGCCAATACCAGATGTGTATCCAATTGTGGAGGGTAAAAAGATAGTTGGAAAAGCTATTACAGTAAGTACAATGGATGGTGACTGGGCTAAAACTGTGGAAGCGATAGATGTGGCTGGAGAGGGGGATGTTATTGTAATAAAATGCTCTGGAGATAGTGCTGCGGTTTGGGGAGAACTTGCAACTAGAAGTTGTATCAATAGAAAAGTAGAGGGTGTTGTTATATACGGTGCTGTTAGAGATGCAGATGACATAAGAAAACTTGGATATCCCGTTTTTGCAAAGAAAGTAGTTCCAAATGCAGGGGAGCCAAAGGGTTTTGGAGAGATAGGTGTAAAAATTGATTGTGGTGGTATTATAGTAAATCCGGGAGACTGGATAGTTGCAGATGACAACGGAGTTATGGTTATACCAGCTAAGAGGGCTTACGAAGTGGCAAGAAGGGCTTTAGAAGTTAAAAAACACGAAGATAGAATAAGAGGCGAAATTGAAGAAAAAGGTAGAACCTTGGCTGAGATTATAGAGCTTTATAAATGGGAAAAAGTTCAAAGGTGAGATATAAATTCTCTAATATTGGGGCTCATCCATACAACGGAATCGAGCCCACCTTCTCCGCAGAGAAACTCATTTTTTCTTAAATAGCTATAGCTAACTCCAGTAAATCCACTGACTTGTCTTCCTGCAGAAAGTACTTCCATTTCCATAAAAGTTAATCCTATCGGTGTTCTACCTCCAAACTTTCTATCAACCAAACCAATCCCTCTATTCGGTATGTAAAATGCTATTATCTGCTGTAGGGGTGAAGTGGGGTGTGGGAACTCTTTTACTGAATGAAGTTTTAATCTTTCACATCCAAAACGTTTTACAAATGAATTCAGTCCATCATACTCGTCTATACCTATTTTTTTACCGGGATTAACTCTTATAAAAAACTCTTCTCTCGTTAATGCTTCCTCATAACTTATACCGCAAGGAGAAGGCCTATCCGGACTTATTATACAAAAATGATTTGGAAATCTGTTTTGACAGGATATACAACAAAAAAAATCTATTTTCATATATTTTAATACTGTAGATGTCATTCATAAACTTTGCGTAGTTATCGAGCAAAAATTATAAATATCGTAGTTAGTTAAACTAATTTTGCCGACGGTCATAGGGTTCGGGGAAACACCCGGACTCTTTCCGAACCCGGAAGTTAAGCCCGATCCCGTTCCGCGTTGTACTGTGTTCCGAGAGGGCACGGGAAGCGCGGAAACTGTCGGCTTTCCACCCTCCTTCAAAAAATTAACTGTAAGTAGAAATTATTTCCTCAAAAGCCTCTAAAACAATCTTTAAATCCTCTTTTGGAACTAAGTACGTTGAAAGCTTGAAATTCTTTGTTAATCCCGGTTTTATTCCATGAATTCTTCTCTTTTTAAGCTCTTTGTATAAGAAATATCTTCCCTTTTTCACCCTTGTTGAAATATCATACAATACTTCAGATTCAAAAAACATTAAATCATGATTGTGTGGCTTTTCACCTAATTGCCTAATTTCCATCTTTTCCATCTCTTCTGAAAACCATCTAGCTTTTTCTACTTCTTTTTCCCATTTTTTAACTCTCTCTTTGACGTGATCAAAAGATGCCATTAGTGTTAAAAGAGGTACACCTCTTGCACTGCATCCGAGAAATTCTACTTCTTTACCTTTTTTGTATTTTGATTGTTTCGCAATTACTTTTTTGTATTCATCTGAAAAGCAAAGCAAACCAACTGGCCCCGATGATGCCATGGACTTGTGCCCACTTGCTACTGCAAAATCAGCGCCTATATCTCTTAAACTTACTGGCATTCTTCCAATAGAGTATGCACAGTTGAGTAGTAATGGTACTTCCTCTCTTTTACAAAATTCACTTACTCTCTTTGCATCTGGTAAATTGCCATAGTTTCCGTCAGGATACGTTAAAACTACTAACAATATATCGCTTCTACTTTCAAGTATTTCTTTGTATTTCTCAACATTGACTTTGTATTCAGGATATCCGGAATTTTCCACTTTCAATATTTTTAGCCCCGCTCTTTCAGCTGAAAGTATAGTTGAATAGTGAGCATTAGCATCAACAACTACATACTTTTTATCAGGATACTCTCTTGAAAGAGAATGCATAACTACGAATTTACCCTCTCTAGCTCCGGTTGTAAATCTCACACAATCACAATCTAAGAATTCCAAAAGTTCTTCGGCAAATCTTTTGATTGGGGGTTTGGATATTTCTTCGAGTTTTCCAGTACAGTAATCGCAAATACTATATCCATCTCCCCACTCCAACAATACTTTTTTTGCATCATCTGTTAGCTTACTTCCCGTTTGTAGCGGGTCGATATTTATGTAGTCTTTGACACTTCTTTCGAAGAACATAAGCTTAGTTTATCTCCCGAATTATTTATACTTACGGCTTGTATAGGAAAAGTATATATCCAATAAGAGTTTTTGGGATGTGATGTCCCTCAAAGCAGAGGATGTTATGAATAAAAATGTAATATATGTGGAGTTGCCTGGAAGAAGAAGAGAAGTTCTTGAGATATTCAAAAAATATGGAATTTCTGCAGTTCCTATAGTTAAAAATGGTAAAATTGCTGGTATAATTACAAGAAAAGACATATTGAGAAAAATTGATGAAGATCAGATTGCACTTTTGATGACCCCAGATCCAGTAACAGTTAGATATGATGAGCCTATAGAAAAGGTAGTAGAAATTTTTGTTAGTACACCATTTAGGAGATTACCAGTTGTAAAAGATGATAGGCTTGTAGGGATAATTACAATAAGAGATTTAATTGCAAAAATAGCTGAAATGAATATAGATAAAGAAGTTAGAAGCTATATAAAACCAAATGTTGTTTGTGTGTGGGAAGAAACACCTTTGAATATTGTTGGAGAAATAATGAGACTAAGCAACTCAGAACTTTGCCCTGTATTAAACTCACAAGCTATGTTATGCGGGATAATTGATGAAAAAATAATGTTAACAGAAACACTAATAGAGGAATTCATAGAACAAACACATTACTCTTCTTCAAGTGATACAGACGACTCTTGGACTTGGGATAGTATTAGAGATTTTACTGTTAAATACTTTGAAGTTAGTGTAGTTAAACTACCAAAGAAGCCTGTGAAAAATTATATGAAAGGTCCAACCTACGTATATCCTTATACGTCTGTTAGTAAGTGTGCTAAGGAAATGATTAAAAAAGATATAGATCTAATGCCAGTTCTTGATGTTGAAAATAGGTTGGCAGGGTTAGTCTACGACAAAGATTTAATAAAGGTACTAATGGAGTAAAAATATATATGCAACTGCAAGTGTAATTATTTTACAAGCGGGGGTTGCCGAGCCAGGAAAAGGCGCAGGGCTTAAGACCCTGTCCCGAAGGGGTCCGCGGGTTCAAATCCCGCCCCCCGCATTTTTCAGCTTATTGTGTCTGCACTTTCACATTTTTCAACTTCTGCTAAGAATACTTTATCCATTCCGTGCAATTTTGCAGAAAAATATCCAGAAGGTAATACTACATCTACTCCATCTGCAAACTCTGAAACTTTAACTTCAAAACAAACTGAGTTATTTCTTATAATTTTAATGAATCCGCTTTTATTAATTCCCAGCTTTTTTGCAAACTCTTTACTTATCAAGGCTCTTGCGACTTCACCATCAAGCAAAATATCATCTACTACAACAATTTTAGCCTCAAATTTCATTAATTTAGTAAAATCAAGCATAAACTATACCTCCATTAGCATTTTCAAAACGTCCAAATCTGATACTTTTTCAGATTGTCTTTCTATTTGAACTTTAACACCATCACATCTAATCATACTACCTCCTGAGAAAGGTGAAATTTCTGTAGATATAACAACTGATTTAGTTATCTTTGCAATTATCGACTTAAGACTGTTTATAATTATCAATTTTTTTTCTGTAAGTATTTTGGATAGTTCGTAGGGCAAAGTCCTCAAAGGATCGGATGCGACAATCAGAGCAACGTCACAATCTTTAAATGCATTTAAAATTTTATCCTTTGACAAATTTGTATCTTCTTTAAAATCGTAAGCTAAAAATCCCGTTTTTTTAATCATCATTTCAATGTATCCTCTATGGTTGGCTTTATTTAGTGTGGGTACAAAGTAAACACCTGTTTTTTCGATCAACTCTTTAAATAATTTTGCATCCTTTAAATTCCTTAAAAGGCCTCCTCCACCAAATATCGCATTGATTTCAGCCTTTTCCAACTCTTTTAACACTTTTGCAACTTCCAAGTACTTGCAAGCTTTACCTTCGATCACTCTTATAAAAGATTTTATTAGCTCATAATCATTGTCTATTTTTATAAATAATCCAGATTTACTCTTTTCAGCTATTTTGGCTGTCTCACTTTTTCTTAAATCTGCTACTACAAGAAATCTATCTTCTTCATACCCTTTCTGTCTTTTTCCACTTCTTGGATAGTATATAAATCGAGATAGTAATCTTGGCATGCTGTTGTGCGGGTTACTTCCCCAAAATATTGAAACGTATCCTTCGTCTCTAAACTTTTCAAGTTTAATGCTTGGTAATTTTAGAAATTCTTGAATATTGTAAATAAAAGAGTGATCTAAAATTGTAGCTTCAAAATCCTTAGCAATTTTTAAAGCAACTTCCTGAGCTTCACAAGTTGTATTATCTAATCCAAAAATCAGCAATTTTTTACCATCAATTAGGTCTCTTGCTACTTTAATTGATTCTTCTAAACTTGATTTTTCACCATTAATCGAAGTCTCTTCTCTTTCACCTTTAATAAGCTTAAAACCCTTTCTACATGCGTGATATACTTTATCTTTCACCAATACATCATCGCAAAGGCATGAACACGCAGTACAAACAACTCTCATTTTATATCCCTCTTATAACTCTTCCACAAACGCTATTGCATCTGTAGGGCAATTTTCCCTACAAATAACACATAATGTTCTATTTTTACCGTATCTCCTACATAGACTTAAGTTTATTACAACTACAACTCCATTTTCAATTCTGAGTATGGGCTCATCAATCTCAATACCCCTCCCAATTCCAGCGTTTTTTGGATCTTTTTCAACGTGAACTGGGCATGAAACAACGCAGTTAGCACATCCTATACACAATTCTTCGTTAATTATTAAACCTGTCTCTTTTGCTTTTTCAACTATCGATATTAATTCTTCGAGTTTTTTTCTTATCACATCGTATTCCTTAGAGTATAGAGGTTTACAATCTTCAAGCTTTTTTTCACCATTTAATAGCTTAAAAGCAAAACTCATACAGGTTTTCTCACCACATTTACCACAGTTTGTCTTAGGTAGTAGCTTGTATATTTCCATTGGATTTGGCATGTTAAAATATAACATAGGTGGTTTATTAAATCTTAGGTATTGTAAATAAACAAAATAGAACCTAAGATAAAAATTATAACGTCTATTAAAATTGATCCTACCTCAATTGTAAATGTATTGGTTATTCCAGAGGAGTACAGAAACTTTGGAATTATGCAAAATAAAGAATAGACAAAACCAACAATGTTCGAAAAAGTTAATAGAGTTAGCGTAGCTGAGATCGTAAACATGTTTATTACCAAAACATAACTTGTGACTTTAACTTTTGAACTTAAAAGGATTATCAATACTATAATTGAGAAAATAACTGTATATGAAAACCATAATATTGATATAATTTTAACTAGTTTTTTAATTGTTATTTTATGCCACTTTTTCAAATAAATTAGAAAAACTACAGCTGATATTAAAATTGCAGGAACTATATATGGTTTTAACCATTCAATTCCAAAAGCAGAGTACAGGTTAAATTTGCTCTTCCACCAGAATTCTGTCATCTTCTCTCTAACGCATCTCTAACTATTTTTATTGCACACATCTCACCACACATGCTACAGGCACCACTTCTTGATTTTCTGGTTTTCCATATTTTTTCTGCTTTTTCAGGATCTATAGATAATTTGAACTGTTTTTTCCAATCAAAGTTTTTTCTGGCTAAGCTCATATCGTAATCTACTTTTCTTGCCCTCTCTCTTTGTCCCTCCTTAACAAGGTCTGCAGCGTGAGCTGCTATTTTTGCGGCTATAACCCCCTCTTTTACATCGTTTTTAGTAGGCAAGGCTAAGTGTTCTGATGGAGTAACATAACATATCAAGTCAGCTCCATACATTCCAGCAACCGCTCCCCCTATGGCTGCTGCAATGTGATCGTATCCCGCGGCAATATCTGTTACGAGCGGACCTAAAAGGTACAGTGGTGCATTTTTACACAGATACTTCATAGCTTTTACAGAAACTTCTATTTCGTCAATTGGTACATGTCCGGGTCCCTCAACCATCGCTTGAACTCCAGCTTCTCTACACTTTTCTACCAGCTCCCCCAGAACTATGAACTCCATGAACTTTGCCCTATCACTCGCATCATGGATACATCCCGGTCTAAATGCATCACCAAGACTTATTGTAACGTCGTACTCTTTTAGTATTTCCAATAGATAGTCAAATTCTTTGTAATATGGATTTTCTTTTTCATTATGTATCATCCATCCTATTATAATTGCTCCACCCCTACTAACAACTCCAAGCAATCTGTTGCTTTTTAAAAGTCTTTCAACGCTAATCCAGTTAACACCAGCATGTATAGTCATAAAATCAACACCATCTTTTGCTTGTTTCTCAACAACTCTAAAGAAGTCATCTTCACTCATATCTACAACAACCTTAGCCTCTCTTGCAGCTTGATATATTGGAACTGTGCCAAAAGGGACGTTTATTGAATCCATAATTTTCTTTCTAATTTCATCTAAGTTTCCTCCAATAGATAAATCCATTATAAAATCTGCTCCAGCTTTTTCAGCAACTATGGCTTTTTCAACTTCCTCCTCTATGTTAACGTAATCTGTAGATGTGCCTACATTAGCATTAATTTTTGTGCTAACTAATCTTCCAATAGCTTTTGGAACAGTTTTTTTATGGTTAAAATTTCTTGGAACTATAACTTCACCCTTAGCAATTAGTTTTACTAATTTTTCAACTTCTATACCTTCAAATTCTGCAAGATTTTTTACCCATTCAAAATCAAGCTTACCTTTTTTTGCAAGTTCAACTATTGTTTCAGATTTACCCATAAAACATAGTGTAATGTGTATGTAGATAAAAGTTACCCGATTAACTCACGCATCTTTTTTAGTTTTTCAAAACTATGTAAATTAGCCTGTTTTAAAACATCTCTTAGAAATTCTATTGCTTCATCATAACTCTCTCTATCTACTGGGTACGGCACCCCATCTTTCCCTCCTACAGCAAAGCAGTATTTAGCTGGATCTTGTTTGCTATACTCCTTGCAGTATATTAGGTCAGATATTAAAGCTAAAGCTCTGATAGTACCTTTGCCTAATCCCCTTACAAGTACCAATTCCTCAAAACGAGATGGCTGTAAATTGTATGCAAGTTCTATGGCTTTCCAGTTTACTTTTCTCGGAACAGAAACTCCACCTCTGTATTTGATAATGCTTAAAAGCTTTCTATAGTCTTTTTTAACTCTGCCCTCTTTTATTAAATCAAGTGATGTCTTCCTATTCTCTCTGCTCTCCTTAGATGTTAAATCTATTACTAACTTCTCTTTTTTTTCAGTTATTATCCCGGAATGCTGTCCTTCACACTTTAATTTGAAGTTCGGTAACCAATGATATCTTCTAGCCATTCTTTTAGCTTCGTTCATACCCTGCTGTATTACCAAAAATCTTTTGTCGGAAAAAATTACGCAATGGTGGTATATGTCGTAACCATCCTGAATAGCTAAGGAATCGATTTTAGCCGCAAATCTACTTGAAGTTATCAAATCTTCTATCTTTTTATCTGAAAGACCAATCTCACTTGCAAGAGTTTTTATATGTTCTGGTGTTTTGAGCCCTTCTTTTCCCTTTCCTCCAGCAACTTTTATGGAAAAATCTGGATTTGAATTTAAAACGGACTTAAGAACTCCTGTTAGAACTGTTGTAGCTCCGGAAGAATTCCAGTCAAAGCCAAGAACATTTGAAAAAGATTGAAAAAATATTGGATTAGCCATTCTATTAAAAAACTCTTTCTCTCCAAATTCTTCTATTATAATCTTTATTATCGGTTCTGCAAGCTTTTTCATTCTTACTAATAGCCACTTAGGAGCTTTTCCATAATGTAAAGGTAAATATATTGAATTCATATAAAATTCAACTCTCTTCCGATTTTCATACTCTTTGCCTTCTCAAAAACTAAGCTTGCAGTAGCAATATCCTGTATCGCTAAACCAGTAGAATCAAAAATTGTTATTTCTTTTTCACTTTCCCTACCTTTTTTGTAACCAGCGATTACTTCACCTATGGTTGCGTAGATGTCATTTTGGCTAAAAATACCCTTGGATACTGCAACGTTTATTTCGCCTCCATGCATAGATTGTTCAACATCATCCACAACGACCTTAGCTTTCAACAACAACTTTTCATCAAGTTCCTGTTTCCCCGGAGCGTCGGCTCCAATTGCATTTATGTGTGTCCCTTCTTCTATCCATTCCTCTTTAACTATGGGTTTTTTAGAGGGAGTTGTAGTGGTTAGTACATCACATTTACAAACTTTTTTGCACTCCAAAGCATAAGCGTTAATTCCCAGCTCTTTACAGTGATTAGTAAATTTCTCTACATTTTCTCCATTCAAATCAAACGCTAAAACTTTTTCTATTTCATACACTTCTCTTAAAGCTTCAAGCTGATAGTAAGCCTGAGTTCCACACCCTATGAAACCAAATGTAGAGCTATCTTTTCTGGCTAAGTACTTTGCAGCAATTCCTCCTGCGGCACCAGTTCTCATGCATGTTATGTATGTTCCATCCATTACTGAGAGAGGATATCCATTTTCAGGATCGTTAAGTATTAGAAGAGCCATTACAGTAGGCAAATTTTTGTTGTATGGGTGTGAGTTTACCCACTTAACCCCTGCATACTTACCAACCTGTGCAGGCATAGCCCTTAGATCTCCCTTCTCAAAGCTTAGATAAACTTTTGGAGGCATTTGAACTAATCCCTTCGCATGTAATTCGAAAGCCCTTTCAACAGCATTCATTACATCTTTCATGTTTAGTATGCTTTTAACTTCCTCTAAGGTTAGTAGCAAAGTCATAATTTATATTATTGACCTAACTATTTTTATAATTTCTTCGCTACCTACGTTACCATAAACTATAACGCCTATGCCATCTTTTTCAAACCCACAAGCATCCCACTTTCCAAGAGCTTTTCCAACTTTTACTGTTATACCGTTTAGTTCAATCTTAGATTTAACGATCATTCCGCATGTGTTTTCAAGATAACTTATGTTTTTAGCTTCTACTACCGTAAATAGGCTTTTTGAGTTTTCATTACCGTAATACAAAGTTACTATATCTTTTGAGACTATAGCTCCTATAAACTTACATCCCGCAGTATATTTTGGAACAATCAAACTGAAGTTTACCATTTTTTCAGCTTCACCAATGCTAACGAGCCTGTTTGCCTTCTCTTTATGTTTTCCCCCCATTAAGTCAGATATTATTTTTTCATCACCGAGACCATTAATGCTAATATTTACTATTTTTACAAAAACACCTTTTTTCCATTCTATTTTTACTGGTAATAGCTTCTCATTAAGCCAAACTTTTCCAAGACTATTCTCTACGATTATGTTGTTTCCACTAACGTATGCTTTTCCATTGTTTATTATTTCTCCGTAATCAAATGGATTAAATGGCTTTTCTTTAAATTTTTTTACTTTACCTCCTGAAGTAATTAATCCAGAACTACCATTATAAACTATCATCTTGTTTTTGGTAGAATACCAGATTAGTATCTTATTTGGTTTCACAAAAGTAAATATTACCGTATCATTTAAATTCCCCTCTTTAAGCACAGCTGTACCACTCATGCTGTGTATAGAATTGTACATTTCCTTTATTTGAGTCATATTTGCTTTTAAATGGGAGCTTGAACATCCAGAAGTAGCTATTGCTACAACAAATATAACAAAGATTGGCAATCCAGCAACTTTTAGTTTCATAGTTCCTTCATAATTTCAAAATGGTTTTAGATGTTTTGTTTTTTGCATCACCGCAAATCTTATAATCCATAGATTACCTCTTATTTAGGAGGGCTCGTAGTCTAGCGGTTATGACGTCGCCTTGACGAGGCGAAGGTCCCCGGTTCGAATCCGGGCGAGCCCACTAAATCTTTGCACTCGTATTTTATTCGTCACCTTAGAAATCCGTATTTCTCATAAATTTTCTTGGCTTTCTCGGACATTATATAATTCAAAAAAAGTTTGGCGTTTTTTGGATTTGGAGAATCCCTGAAACTTGCGATGTAGTAGTTCACTTTATCGCGCATATCTAAATCTTTTCCAACTTCGATAAAATCTAAGGGTAGATTCTTCATCTTAGCATATATCGCTTCAGTTGCCCAAACAGGGCCAACATCGCAAATACCTTTCATTAGTCTTTCGGGAGTTTCTCTATGGTGAACAGTCGTTAGAATTGTTGTTCCCTCTCTCACTTTCTCCACCATTATCCTTTTAACGAGTTGTTCACCACCAGCTCTTCTGTACATTTCGATTATGTATTTTGCTATATCCTCGTTCTCAGGATTTGGCTGTGAAATTCGAACATTGTCCTTAGCTAAATCTAAAACAGACTTTACTCCAGCTGGATTATTCTTAGGAACCATCAGAACTATCCTGTTGTGAAGGTAAATGAAATAGTCATCTATTAGCCCTCTATTTTTTAATAAATTCATAGAATCCTCACTTACAGAAGAATAAATATCCGGAATCCCGGGTAAAATTATATTTCTAAATTTCGCACCTCCAGCGAGGATTTGTCTCAGCATTAATTTAGGAGGAAGGGTTTCATAAAATATCTTCTTAATTCCGGTCCCCTTCTTGAAAGTCTCAATAAGCTCTTCCATTACCATGAACTGATTTCCAGCCATTAATAGAATTAACTCAGCACAATCTAAATACTCCAAACCTCTAATATCATCTCCTCTTTCCGAAGGTATTACTGGCATTTCCATAATTCTGATGTAGTATATTTACGAATAATAATGTTTCTAATGTTTTTGATTATTTTGTTAAACAAATTTGTAATTATTAAATTTTTAACAGTTTGGATAACTATGTAATAAGAATGAATTATCTACAAAATTTTCCAGTAACTACACTTAGGATATATGTTAAAATACAGTCTTAGCAAGTTTAACGAGCTTGGAAAGGACGTAAAAATCTAAGATTGATATAACTATGCAGGATATCACAGATATACCATTTCCAATATAACACAAGCCAACCAATGCTGTTATTGTGAACGTAATTTTTATCAAATTAAAATCTTCAAAAAACACTGGTGTATTTTTTTGTTCAAACCTCAATATTACAAAACCAGTAAAAAGAATTATAGTAATTGAAGCTAAAATTGGTATAACCGTAAATTCAGATATAATTTTTTTACTTATTTCATCAAAAGGTTGAGTTTTACCCAATAAATAAATGACACCTAAATAAAGTAACACTTCTTTTACATTCTCTATTTTTGTGTTCCATCTAATTGAAGCCTGATACAATCCGTAGGCTGAAATTAACGCAAAAAAGCATTGAAATATCACCAAGAATACATACAACTGATAGTTTTTAATGTGACTATAAATTGCATAAACTAACAAGTAAGCTGAAAGAGTGGCATAGTAAACTAATATAGATGTATATATATTTTCGTTACCTATATAATTTTCAGGTATTTCAAAACTATAACCTATTATACCAGTTATGACCATTATAAAGCAAAGAATTGCGGAGAAAATCTGTAACATAATTGATCCCCCAACAACACTTCGATTTTATATATTTATTGTTTACCCTATAAAAAGGCTATAAAAAAGGCTTAAATAGCTTTAACTAAAATGATTTAAATAATATGGTTAAATTAATAAAAATACTCTAAAAAATTTCATCATCTCTCAAATAACAGCTTGGATCACCACCCCATAAGTCGCCAGCTCTAAGTGCTCTTAGCCTAAAACCGCCACACCATTCTTTGAACTTACAATTACCACATCTCCCTCTAAGATATAGAACTTTATTTCTTAGTTTTACCAGTAGTTCATCCGTAGGTTTTAGCCAAATCTCGCTAAACTTCTTCTCTTTTATATTTCCGCAACTATGATCCCACCAAAATTGATTTGGATGTACATAACCTTCCGCATCAACACAAGCTATTCTCTTTCCGCTGTTATCTCCTCCTCTATATTTTAGAAATTCGAGAACATAGTTTGCTCTTTCATAATCTCCCCTCTCTTTTAACCATAGATGCAGATAAACACCATCTGCAGGGTTATCAACTGTCAGTATTTCTGTTACGTATCCACTTTCATGTAACTCTATTGCTTTGTCAATTAACCAATTTATTAGTTTTCTTCTTTCCTCGTTGTTTATATCTTGGCTGAAATCTGCTCTGCCGGATGGAACTAAGTGATACAAACAGAAGCGAGGTATATCGTTCTCAGATAGTAACTCAATTATTGCTGGAACATCTCTTATATTATACTTAGTAACAGTAAATCTGATCCCAGTCATAATTCCAGCATTTTTTGCGTTAATCAAACCTTCAAATGCCTTATCAAATGCACCTTTAACACCTCTAAATCTATCGTTTGTTTCTCTTAATCCATCTATGCTTACACCAACATAACTGAAACCGGACTCTTTTAGCCTCTCTGCAACTTTTTCTGTTATTAGTGTTCCGTTTGTAGATAAAGAGCAAGGTAAACCCTTCTCGTTGGCATACTCTGCAAGTTCATAAATATCTTCTCTTAAAAGAGGTTCTCCTCCGCTAAACAATAAAACTGGTACTCTCATTTCCGCTAAATCATCTATCATTTTTTTAGCATCAGTTGTACTTAATTCATCAACTTTTTTTCCGGCATTGGCATAACAGTGAACACACTTAAGATTGCATTTTAAAGTTGAGTTCCACACAACAACAGGTATCGGTTTTTGACTTATCTCTTTAAATTTTTCGGGAATTCCTTCTCCACCATAAGTTAAATGCTTTGAAACTGTTGCTTTTCCGGTGAGCATTTTTGTAAGAGCAATCATAATTTAGAATTCACGAGAAATATATAATACTTTAACCTCTCTATGTAGCCCATGGAGATAATTCCAGTTGCGTTTGATTCTATGGGTGTAAGAAGTATGGCTACCTTAGTAAAATCTAAAATCTCAATTTTTATAGATCCGGGTGTTGCACTTGGACCTAAAAGATATGGATTGCCGCCCCACCCCATAGAAATAAAAGAAAAAGAGAAGTACTGGAATAAAGTAAAAAAATCTGTCAAAGATTGTGATATTGTTGTAATAACACACTACCACTACGACCATCATAATCCAAAGGATGTAGATTGTCTTACCAACAAATTATTGCTTGTAAAACATCCATCTAATAAAATAAACTTAAGTCAGAAAAAAAGAGCTGCATTTTTTTTAAATCAGGTAAAAGATATTTGTAGAGTGGAGTTTGCTGATTCTAAATCTTTTGAATTTGATAACGTTTTAATAAAATTTTCTAAGCCAGTTTTCCATGGAACAAACAGTAAACTTGGATATGTTTTGGAGATTTTAATTGAACATAAAAATAAAAGTTTTCTGTATTCATCGGATGTTGAGGGTCCAAGCTTAGAAGAACAACTTGGATTTATGCTTGAAAGTAATGCAAAAACTGTATTTGTGGATGGCCCTATGACTTACATGCTTGGATATAGGTATTCTACTTCAGCTCTTGAATCTTCTATTAAAAATCTTATAAGATTAATAGAAAATACTGATGTAAAAAATTTAATACTCGATCATCATTTGGCGAGAGATTTAAGATGGAGGGAACACTTATCAAAAGTTTTTAGTGCTGGTAAAGATGCAGGAGTTAACGTTTGTTCAGCTGCAGAATTTGCTGGAAAAGAAGAGAGATTGTTAGAGGCTATGAGGAAAGAACTATATGCGAAATATCCAGTCTAAGCTTTATAGATTATAAAGCAGCATCATAAATTTGAATAGATCGTACTTTTTCTGTAATTAATAATGATAAATTTTTTAGTACCTCTTTTTAAAAATTCCGGCATTTTTAGCACAGATTTGACACAACTTGTGCATTATTGTCACTATATATCAATACTTATTAGTCATTAAAAAATACCACAACTGTTAAATACGAATCGTATATTCTGCTCAAAAAAACTGGAGGTATATCATGATTGAAGTTGTAGTTATTACTGGTAGAACGACTGAGCAGGGAATGACCATAGATGAAAAGTTAAGTGAAGCTTATATGAAAGCAGTAAATTACTGTGAAATGAACGAGAAGGATATGGAAAAAATTGGTGTTAAGGAGGGGGATAGAGTTATTGTTAGAAGTGAAGTTGGTGAAGTTGTTTTATATGTAAAAAAACCAGAAGTTGATTTGCAGCCTCCAGAGGGAATAATATTCATTCCAATGGGGCCTTATGCCAACAGAGTTGTTGGCATTTTAAATGGTAGTGGTACTCCCCAGTACAAGGGAGTTAAAGCTACCATAGAAAAAACAGATAAAAATGTTTTAAGTATTGAAGAATTAATATCTACTTAAAAGGTGTTAACTATGGTGAAAGATGTAGTATGCACTTTTTGTGGTAATGCTTGCGATGACATTGAGTTTGAAGAAGAGTATGGAGTAAATTTATGCCCCCTTGGTGAAGCTAAATTCAGTAAAAAGGACAGAATAAAAGCACCAATGATCGATGGAAAGGAAGTAACTTACGAAGAAGCAATAGAAAAAGCAGCTGAAATATTAAAAGAGGCTAAAAGACCTCTTCTGTATGGTTGGTCTTCTACAGTAAACGAAGCAATAAGATTGGGAGTTATTATCGCAGAAAAAATAGGAGGAATATATGATCAATGTTCAAGCGTTTGCCACGCACCCACAACCTTGGCTATGATAGAGCAAGGGATAGTTGGTGGAACACTTGGTCAAGCAAAAAATAGGGCTGATATAGTAGTTTTCTGGGGTTGCAATCCAGTAGAAGCTCATCCAAGACACCCAACAAGGTATTCTGTTATGGCTAAGGGATTTTTAACTAAGGGTAGGCTGGATAGAAAAGTAATAGTGGTGGACGTTAGAAAAACACCAACAGCCTATTTGGCAACAGATTTTTATGTAGTAAAACCAAATTCAGATTTTGCTATTTTCACGGCTTTGAGAAGTGCAATAAATGGTAATGAAAATGCAATTCCAGATGAAGTAGGCGGGTTAAAAAGAGATGAAATAATTAATTTGGCAGAAAAACTTGAAAAAGCAAAATACGGTGTTATATTCTTTGGATTAGGTATAACACATACAAGAGGTCATGAAAGAAACGTTGAAGCAGTAATAAAGCTCGTTCAGGATTTAAATAGAAAAACAAGATACATCTTACAACCAATGAGAGGACACTTCAATGTAGTGGGTTCAGGTGAAGTTCCAGCTTGGGAAGTAGGATTTGAGTATGCAATTGATTTTAGCAGGAAATATGCAAGATTCTCTCCCGGAGAATTTACTGCTGTTGAGGCTTTAATTAGGGGAGACTGCGATGCTGCAATGATTGTTGCCAGCGATCCAGTAGCACATTTCCCTAAGAAAGCAGTTGATAGATTGAAAGAAATACCGGTTATTCAGATAGATCCACATCCAAATTTAACGACTAAGGTAGCTAACGTAGTTATACCTACTGCAATAGTTGGTATTGAAGCTGAAGGTACTATTTATCGTATGGATGGAATTCCTTTAAGAGTGAAGAAGATAAGAGACAGTAAATATATGTCAGATATCGAAGTTATGGAAAAATTGCTTGAAAAAATATAAAAAGGTGATTAAAATGACAATAATGATTAAGAATGGAATTGTTGTTGATCCAACTCAAAATATAGATGGAGAAAAAATGGATTTATTTATAAAAAATGGAAAACTGGTTGAAGAGAGTGAGGCCGGGAAAGTAGAGAAAGTTATTGATGCTAATGGTATGACTGTCGTTCCCGGAGGGATTGATATACATGCTCACATAGCAGGGCCGAAGATTAACGCTGGCAGATCTATGAGGCCTGAAGACTTAAAGTACGTTAGATCTAAAAGTAATAAAACAAGATGTGCGATGGGTAAAGTTCTACTAACATGCCCTGCTATTGGATATGAATACGCTAAGATGGGATATACTACTGCTATAGAACCAGCCACTCCAACTATATATTCAATTCATACTCATGAGGAGCTCGATTCCATTCCCATAGTAGATAAAGCTGCTCTACCTCTTTTTGGTAATTGGCATTTAACTTTCAAGTTCGCAGCTGAAGGTGATGTAGAAAAAATGAAAGCTTTCGTAGCTTGGGCTATAGATAAGGCGAAGGGGTATGGTATTAAAATTGTAAATCCCGGAGGCGTAGAAGCTTGGATGTACGGAAAAAATGTTCACAGCATTCATGAATTGATTCCTGGATTTGAAGCAACACCTGCTGAAGTTTTGACAACTTTGATGAAAGCTGCAGTAGAGTTAAACTTACCCCACAAAGTGCACGTACACTGCAATAACCTCGGCGTTCCGGGTAGTGCTGAAACAACTGCAGAAACGATAAAACTTGCTGAAAAAATTGGAAAAGAAAACTGCCTTCATATAACTCACGTGCAATTCAATTCATATACCGGGGATAGCTGGAAAAATATTGGTAGTGGGGCGGAAGAGTTATCTAAGCTAATAAATTCGAGCCCAGTTACAGTTGACATGGGGCAAGTTATATTTGGTCACACAACTACTATGACTGCAGACGGTCCTTTTGAATTTGCCTTGTTTAAGCTTGCTAAAACTAAGTGGATTAACAAAGATGTAGAAATAGAGACTGGAGGAGGCATAGTTCCAATTACATATAGAGCTAAAAGCCCCGTAAATGCAGTTCAGTGGGCTACGAGTTTAGAGTTTGGATTGCTTGTAGATCCTGATAAAATTGTAGTCTCCACAGATTATCCAAATGGTGGGCCTTTTGTAGAATATCCATATATTATCTCGCTTCTTATGAGTAAAAAACTTAGAGAAAATGAAGTAAAGGAGAAAAATGTGAGTAACTATATAGAAAGAGCCACATCCCTTCTTTCACTCGATATTGAAAGAAGTTTTTACGATATTGTAAAAATGACCCGAAGCACTCCGGCTAAAATTCTTGGTTTAAAAAACAAAGGAACTCTAAGAATTGGAGCTGATGCAGATATTGCTATCTATCCCTTTAACTGCAACGAAGTTAGAGATGAAGAATTGCTAAAATCTTTAGAAAGGACTGCTTACACGATAAAAAGTGGGGAGATCGTTGTAAAAGATGGAGAGATCGTATCTGATATTTGGGGAAAGACGTTCTGGGTAAAAGTTAACTCTGAAAGAGAAATAATTGAAGAAGAGTTAAACGATGTTTTCAAGTATTACACTGTTTCCAAAAACAACTACGGTGTTAAAGAAGAGTGGATTAGAAAACCAGAAGTTGTAAAAGTTTAGTAGGGTGATAAAATTGACAGTGATTATTAGGCCTAAGAGGGAGTTTGAAGTTTGTGTAGAAGCAGAAATAGTTCCAACTAATTTAAATGAGCTAAAATCACTCAAAGTATATCTTGGGAAACAGGAAATATCACTTGAAGAACTTTTTGAAATTGAATACTTTGAAGATGGTGAAGAAAAAATAATACTTAGAGGCGATTTTTCAAAAGTTAAATGGATAGGTAAAGGTATGAAAAAAGGCGAAATAATAGTAGAAGGAAATGCTGGTATGCACTTAGGTGCATTTATGGAGGGGGGAAAGATAATTGTTAAAGGTAACTGTGACGATTGGGTTGGAGGAATGATGAAAGGAGGAGAGATAATTATAGAAGGAAATGCTGGTAATAGAGTGGGATGTAACTATTGGGGGGAGAGTAAGGGGATGGAAGGAGGAAAGATAATTGTTAAAGGTAATGCTGGGAACTATATCGGGGAAAAGATGAAAGGAGGAGAGATAATTATAGAAGGAAATGCTGGAGATTTTGTTGGAAGTGAAATGTTGGGAGGGTGTATTACTGTTTTTGGTAAAGCTGGATATGTTGGTTGGGATATGAAAAAAGGAGAAATTAGAGTTGGTGAATGTGAAATATTGCCCTCATTTGTGAAAGATGGAGATGTATTTAAAGGAGATTTAAATGTTAAAGGAGAAGGAATTATAAAAATAATTAAAAAATTAGCTTGATTCAGCCAATTTTAATATTTTTTCTCCACCTTTTTCACTTAATTCAGCTTTTACGTAGCAGTTGCTTATCTTTTTTAGAGTTTCATTGTTTCCCTGTATCATAACAGAAATTAGATTTGCTCTAACCTTTTTGAGATCTTTTGATAGATCATCTACAACATCCTCTCCATCGGTTATAATTACGATTGTGTTTGTATATTCTGAAAATTTTTCCTCTAAATCTTTAATAGCGGTGCTTATAGCATTAGTTATATCGGTTCCACCATTTGATTGAACTTTCAAAATGGCATCTACAATATCTTTTGGCTCACTTATTGGTTTGTTTGGATAAACTTTGGTATCAAAAAATCTCAAAAAGTACTTTCTTCTTTTTGCACGTGATAGTCTATATATTGCCATTGCTACACTCCTTGCCCATATCGTTTTTTCACCAACCATTGATCCAGACTTATCTATCAACACGTAGTACGCGCCCTCGTTAACTCTTAATTTTTCCTTAGAAAGGAAGCCCTCTGAAGCAAATTTTAAAGTGAAAATCTCATCTGGCAAAGCTAGTTCTCTTGGTAAAGCCCTTTCAATAAATCTCGTTAACATATATCCTGAGAGCTCGTCTCCGAATTTACCTCTTAATTTTGCTATTTTAGTAGCATTAGGAGTAAAATCCATCATTTTTCTCGACATTCTAACAATATGTTTTAATTCTTCAACAAACATCATTTGTTTTGCGAGATTCAGCACCTTTTTAAAAGTACCAGCTTCTTTTCCAGCTCTTTTTCCACCCATAAGTTCTCTTATTTCTTCAGCATTCTTAGTTACATTTTCAGCTTCTTCTACAGCCCCTTCCAGTAATTCACCAATTATCCCTCCGATGGATGAAAGAGATGAAGCTGATGGTATGCCCTTAGCAGAATTTGGAACTTCCAGCAAACCCATAAGCTTGCCTATTACGTACTTAGTTAGAGAAATGCTGTAAATGAGACTTAATTCATCATCCAAGGTAGTTAATGTTTTTAAAGTTTGATATCTTTCGCTATCCATGTATTCTCTGCAAAATTTTCTCGCTTCTTCCAGTACTGAGTCTTCATTTCTACTTTTTAAAAAGGGATAGAGTGAGTAGTGTATAAAGTACGAATCAGTTGATATTATTTTTATATGTTCAAATTTATCATATATCTTCTGCATGTCTGGTGGTAGAAATGAGGATATTCTCTGGGAGATTAAAGAATAAATAAAATCCTTGTTTGTTACATTTATCAAATTGTTTGCCAACTTCATAAACCAAATATTTCTGCTTTCTTCTTATCTAAAATATCTTTTGCTTTATTTATTGAACTTTTTAGCTGTCTTGTATATGGTAATAAACGGGGATTCTTGGGAATTTCTTCTACCATCTCAACAGCTCTATTGCAAATTGTAGATAACATTTTTATCTCGTCTATGCCACCACTCTTAGCAAGTTTTATAGCATTTTGAAGCTCCGAATTGACCGTCTGTATTCTCTGTATGTGTTTATAGTAACTACTTAAACCAAGCTCGAATATTACCTGATCTACTTTTCTTATATCATCTTCATCATGAACAGCAACTAACTTTAAAGCTTCAGCTATGCTATCTGGGGAAACAGCCTCTTCATTGTATATTATAGATATGGCGCTTGCTATTTTCAATAATTTTATTTTTCTTCTATCCGAAAGTTTAACACCTTTCTGTTTTAAAGATGCTAAAGCATCTAAGTAAACTTGTAAAACTTTGCTTTCCGGCATTTTTTTAAATCTCTCTAAAGTTAATTTTTGTAGATTTTTTACGTCGTCAACACTCAATACGGGATTTAATTTTAAATCTTCGAGTATTATCCCCTTTTCTACAAGCTCACTCCAAGCATCTTCTGAAACGCTTCTAACAAAACATCTGACTGTTAATCTGTCATAAAAAGCAGCATCTTCAATATCACTGCTAACCTCATTACTTGCAGTATAAAGAGTGAGCATAGGAAGTTTTTTAAATTCTCCGTTATTTCTAAACCTTCTGTTTAAAATTATATCCAACAGTATGTTTCTTATGGCTGATGAAGCTTTAAATATTTCGTCAAGAAATATAATTTCAGCTTCAGGTAAGCGATTTTCAGTCCTTCTTACGTACTTCCCCTCTCTCAGCGAATTTATATCGAGGGGGCCAAGTATTTCATCTGGTTCAGTAAACCTTGTTAAAAGATAGTAGAAATATTTGGCATCTATCAATTCAGCCATTTTTTCTATTAATATTGTTTTGGCAGTTCCAACTTCTCCAACGAGAATTACTGGTTCTCCAGAAAGTAAACCTGAGAGTATTGCAGTTATCTCTGCTTCTTTTTGGACAAATAAATCTGTTAATTTTATTTTTAGTTCTGATAACTTGGAAATCGTATCGTTCATTAGTTCTCTTCTACAACTAATGTAAAAATAATTTTTCTCGAAAAATTTATAATAATTAATCGTTTACTATTATTTAGAATGTTTTGCAGTAATATTTTCAAATATTTTTAAATTTACATTTTTTAACTTAAAAAATTTTTATAAATCATCTTTGTAAAGTAAAATATAATACTGTATTTGACTGACCAATTAGACAAATTTTTAATGAATAATATAATTCTCAGATATTCAGTGTAACATAATTTACCAAGTGTTTCAATATTGTCAACATTTACTAAATTTATAGAAAACTTAATATACTCGATTTTAACAAAAGCTTTGATACACATGTACGTAACTTGAATGAGCTATTAAATCTACAAATTAGAGTAAAGAAAATAGTATTATTTTTAATTGTTATTATCATTTTTGGAAAAAATAATCCTAGTGGAAAAGTTTATTAATAATGAATTTGAAGTAGTAAGTATGAGTAAAGTAGTACATGTAATTCCAGTTGGTGTAAATAAAGAAAGATTGTTGGAAAGTATAAGAAAAAGCGGTTATCCAATACAAAAAGTGTACCTTGTAATTGGTAAAGAAATAGACTACGATCCAAAGTCCATAGAGGAGTCTGCCAATGAAATAGAGAAAACACTAAAAGTTTTGGTTGATGTCGATAAAATATTGGTAGATAAAATAGATGTGTATGCTGTAGCCTTAGAAATACTAAAAACGATAAAGAGCGAGCTTGACGCTGGAAGTGAGGTACTAATAAATACTACTGACGCTTCAAGAATCATGTGTCTATCAAGCTATGTAGTAGCTCAGCTCTCTGGTAGTAAATTGTATATGGCAATACCGAAGTTTGAAGATGGCAAAGAAGTTGGAATTGAGAGAGTGGAAGAAATATTGGTTCCACCATTGAAAAGAATAAGCGATGATAAAATGTTAATAATTAGAACTATACAGGAACAGGGTGGGGAAGTCGAATCAATTAACAAGCTTATTGAATTGCTTGAAGGAAAGACAGATGATCAAAAGAAGTACATGGCTCAAAGAGCAAGAATGAGCTATCACCTCAAAGGATTGGAAGAAGATGGTCTTGTTGAAATGAAGAGGGAAGGAAAGAACGTAAAAATAAGATTAACAGAACTAGGACAAGCTTTTGCTTTAATGACTTCTTAATTTTTTATTTTTTACCTTGGCAACTTTTATCAGCAATGTATATATTCTTATAATGAGAATAATCATCAATGAAACTAAGATTAAAACTTCATAGTGTAAAAGAAAAGAGAAAGGAAGAAAAAGAGGAGAAAGAAATTTTAGATTTAAACTTAGAATTTTTTAAAAAATTAGCTGAATCAATTGAAGATTTTGAATTACCAGAAGGTTGGTTGGAAATTGAGAGATATCCTGTTTACGATTACTACGCGTTCTCAGAAATTTACATTGTAAGCAGAGAAGCTACGAATGAAATAATGTACTTTGTAGTTGAGCCAAAATTAGATGAAAAAGAAAAAAAGATTGTAAAAGAAATTTTATCCAAGTTAGAGTATTTACCGATAGATCCAACAGAAATGAAGATTACGAATAAAATCGATATATTAAAAGAAAAGACAGATCAGATTCTTAGAGATTTTAGAATAAATCTCGAAGAGGAAGAGTATTACAAAGTTTTTTATTATATACTGAGAGATACTGTTCTATACAGCAAAATCACCCCACTAATGCTCGATAGAATGTTAGAAGACATATCATGCAATGGATACAACAAACCTATCTACGTATTCCACAGAAATTATACAAACCTAAAAACAAACATAAGCTT
>JALSLC010000008.1 GCA_026988525.1 Archaeoglobaceae archaeon | reverse complement strand
GCTTTATCTTTGCTTTCTGGAATAGCTTTTGTGTTAATGGGACCAATGTTTCAAAGCATAATAATGTCGTCAAGTGCAGGTATGCGCGGAATGCATGGTTACAACATATTTCCTCTTTTTGCTTATCAGGGTGTCGCATATATAATCGCTGGTGTTATATCTATACTGATTGGATATGGATTGCTTAAAGGTATGAAGTGGAGCTGGTGGATAGAAATAATATTTTCAGCTTTAGGGCTAGTAGGATGTATTAGTATGTTAGTTTTGGGGATAATTCCGGCTATTATACTACTAGCTATAAACGGTCTGATAATATACTACCTCTTACAACCTCACGTAAAGTACTACTTTGGCTTTGATATTTCTTAATTTTTATTTTAATTTATAATGTTTAAATTAATGTTTAAATTACAATGTTCAAATTTAAATTATTCAAAGAAAAATTCATTCATAAATAAGCAAATTTTAGCGGAATTTTCAAGAAATAAATTCAGCTAATCTATTCATAGCTTCCTCTATATTTTCTCTACTTGTTGCATAACTCAATCTTATCCACGTACTATATGAATTTCCAAAAGCTTTTCCGGGTGTTGTAGCTACGTACTTTTCTTTGAGGAATTTTTCACAAAACTCCATTGAATCTTTGTTCACGTTTACAAACATATAAAATGCCCCTTTTGGCGGAGCAAATTCAAGACCCATGTCTTTAATGTGTTCCATCATTATATCTCTTCTGACTTTAAACTCTTTAACCATCTTATCTACACAACTTTGATCTCCTTTTAACGCCGCAACACCAGCGTACTGCACAAAAGAGGTTGGATGACTTACACTGTGTGACTGAAGTCTTGTCATATACTTTACTATGTCTTTATTTGCTATTGCATATCCAAGTCTCCATCCTGTCATTGAATACGTTTTTGAGAAACCATTTATTATAATAGTTTTTTCTAACATATCTTCAAATTCAGCTATACTTCTGGCTTTATCTTCAAAAACTATTCTATCGTATATTTCATCGGAAAGCACTAATGTTTCGTAATCTATAGCTAAATCCCTTATTTTTTTTAGGAATTTTTCTGGATATATTACTCCAAGCGGATTGCTGGGTGAATTAATTATAATCAACTTAGTTTTTCTTGTTATGTATTCTTCTACAGGTGCATCTTCAAATCCAGCTGAATGCGGCACCCATACAACTTTTCCACCTGCAACTTTAATACAAGGCTCATAACTAACCCAAGATGGATCGAGTAGTATTACTTCATCTCCTTCATCGATAACAGACATTATTGCCTCAAATATTGCGTACTTCGCCCCGGGAGTAACAATTACATTTTCAGGGGATATATCAAATCCTTTTTCACTGTAATAATCTGCTATTGCATCCAATAGTTCTGGAATCCCTTTCGTAGGTGTGTAGAATGTTTTTCCTTCTTTCATAGCTTTTTCAGCTGCATCAATTATGTGTTTTGGAGTATTGAAGTCAGGTTCGCCAACACTCATATTGATAACAGGCTTTCCCATTGATGCCAGCTTCTTAGCTTCTGCAGAAATTGTAAGAGTGGCAGAAGGAGAAATATTTTTTACTCTTTTACTGATCGTTTTTACCACCTCTTCTTTCCTTGAATTCTCTCAATCTTCTTACAAGCTTTACTGCTGCTTCCACAGCTCTTTTTGCGTAATCTATTCTTTGGTGAGCTGCCAATCTACCCATACCCGGTCCACTTATACCCAAAGTTACTGGCTTTTCAAATTCCAGACTCAAATCCATTATTTTTCTTGCAGCATGTTGAGCTACTATTTCATCGTGTTCTGTTTCACCTTCAATTACACATCCTATTGCAACTACCGCATCTACATCAGTTTTTAGCATTTCTTTTATTGCAATAGGTGCATCAAAAACTCCTGGAACTCTAATTACATCTACAACCTTAGCTCCAAGAAATTCAGCATGCTCTTTTGCAACTATTTCCATAGCGTAGGTTATATCTCTATTAAATTCTGAAACTACAAGCCCTATTTTTATTTCCTGCATGATTTCATCCCTTCTTTCAAAGCTATAATAATTTTTGTTGTTACACAATTTGATAAATTAACATTATAGTTCATGAGTATTTAAAAAAATTTAGTTCAGGAAATGTTTATTTACTGTTTTTTCATAGTTTCTATTGAACTCTTAAAATTATCCGAAAAATTTATATAACCATTATCATTACTATGATTAGGTGAAAGAATATGTTGGAATTGATTTACGTACCCTGTATATATAGTAGAAAAGGTAAGTATAACTTCCCATGTGTGAATGCATTGTGTCCTTTTGGTAAATCACCTCAAGAATGCCTTAATTTCTTAGATAATGAGGAAAAAGAACTGTTTGAAGAATTAATTGATCTTAGAGTTAAAGTACTACATTCCTAAAATTTTTAAATTGATCCAATTTTTACAGCCAACTTTGAAAGAACATCCTTTCTTCTTGCGGGTATAAACTTTATTGAACCCACAACTAAATGACCTCCTCCCTCAACACCTCCATCCGGTATCTCTTTTTGTAGTTCTTTAACAAATCTTGGTATGTCAAGATTTACACCCTCACTTCTTATAACTGCAAAATCTGGGCCATAGCCTATTGTAACTATCTTCTCGTACTTTTCCTTTAGTTTATCATGTATCTCACCTGTCAATTTTCCGGGTGGGGGAAAAGTAAATTTTTTAGCATAGTTTTCTACGTCAAATGCAGCTAAAATAACATCGTTTGGTAGTTTTTGTATTTTAACGCCACTCATAGCGGTTTTAAGTTGAGACTCTATGGCCTCTCTTGCATAATTGAATAACATTTCAACTAACTTCTTTTGTCTATCTTTTCTACCAAATCCAAGAATTTCGTGAATTATTCCACTTGCAGATCTGTATCTAAGATAAAATCCTTCAAATTCTAAAGCTAAACCAGTCTTGTATAGTTCTTCTTTACTTGCTCCAGATAACTCTACGTACTTTAATACTTCCCCTTCACTCCTGTCTCCTATTACAGATACCCCTGCCAAGAATTCCAGCCCTTTAACTTCTGGATTTACCATTCTCGCTATTTCTACACAGAGTACTCCAGCAGTATAGTTACTATCCCCACCAACTTTGTACGGATTTACGTGGTATAATAGATATTCATCAACTTCTTCATCTGGAAAATGATGATCTATAGTTATTACATCTGCTCCAAATGCGAGAAACTGCCTTATGGCTGGAACGTCCTCGTAGCCAGATCCATTATCAGCTAAGATAACAAGGGGTATTTTATCACCATGTCTTTCCATATCTTCTAAAGCTTCATCTAAATCTTTTACGACATCTTCAAGCTCATAGAATGGTGCTCTCGAAACTTTTCTTTTAACTAAGTAGTATTTAGCTTCAGGATCTGGGTGTATTTTTTCAACAAGATCTACTAACGCAACTTCGAGAGCTACACCACTACAAACACCGTCAGCATCCCAGTGATGTCTTATTATTATAGGTCTTGATTCAAAAACTGCCCTTCTCAATTCTCTTGCCACTTTTAGCATCTCATCTTTCAATTTTTCAAGAATTTCGCTTTCTATTAAAAACCCTTTAAATATTGGCTCACTTTTTCTTTTTAACTCTTCTTCAATTAGTTTTAGTACTTCATGAGCTTCTTCTCCAAGCAATCTTTCCATTTCCAGCACTTCTATCTGAGGTTTGAAGTCTCTCTTTTTCGCTATTCCAATTACTTTCACTACATCATCTACTTTTATTTCAGGATAGGCTCTCTCTCCTCCTTCAAATGCAGCAGCATTAACAACACCACTCTCATCAACTATTGTAAATACTGTTGGTCCAGCAGTTTGTTTTATGTGCGTTACTTTCCCTCTAATTTCTACTAATTTTCCTATGTAGTTGTCTAATTCAGAAATTTTTACTTTTGGCGCATCCTTTGATACTTCTATTATTGAGTAGTCATTCATCGGGTTTAGAACGAGATCAATTTCTCCCGTAGGCCTTATGTTTGATATTTTTACTAAGACGCTGTCATCTTCATTGAGCTTCACATTTCCAAGATTTTTTCTATGAATTAATCCTCTCAATCTTTTGTTTAAATTAACAAACACTCCTATATCTGTAATTCCCGAAACTTTACCAACATAAACTCTATTTAGCTTTAAATCTTCAATGCCACAGCTATTTTTTAATTGATAAGCGTGTGGTTTTTTTCTACATTTAGGGCATAAGTCTGAATTTCCGGGAATTTTTGCTCCACAAATCTTGCACACATTAGCCTTTCCACTACCTTTACAGTCTGGGCAAACTATTACTTTTTTTATTTTTCCCCTTCCTCTACAAACACCACATATACCCTTAGCAAAAAGAGATATTTGCTCCTTATCTAATTCTGCAGTTAATTTTGGATTAAAGCTTTTAGCTTTTCCACTGCCTTTACAATTTGGACAAATTTCCTCTACTTCTATGTATCCTTTACCGTCGCATTTTTCGCACTTCATTGTGATTTTGGTTTTTGGGCTGGAATATAATAACGTTACCTAAGATGTTAGCCAAAATTAAATTTTAAACGTTACACTACACCAGATATAATTATTACAAGTTTACTCCAAAAAAAGTAAGGGCCCATCTCAACGTACTCTATCTTTTTTAGTCCCGCTTCTTTGTACCATTCAATACATTCCTCCGTTGTTGGAAAAAGCATAATAGATTCAGCAAATTTTCTTGCTAAGTAGCCATCCGGTTTTCTTGGTGCTAAAATTACGACTCTTCCTCCCGGCTTTGTAACTCTTGCCATTTCTTCTATTCCTTTTTGAGGATTTGGCCAATATTCTATACTACCTGCAGATATAGCAGCATCGAATGTTTCATCCCTGAAAGGTAAGTTTTCAGCATCTCCTCTAACAAAATTTGCCTTTGGAAACTTTTTAACAGCTTTTATCATTTGTTCAGGAGTTAAGTCAACAGCAGTTACTCTTTTCTCTCCAACCCTTTTTACTATTTCAGTAGTTGTAAAACCAGTACCGCAACCAACTTCCACTACTTTGTCTTCATTTTTTAATTTAGCCATATCCACAACTTTTTTTCTCATTTCATCAGAGTAGAAAAACGGATTAACGAAATCATAAATTTTTGAAAAGTACTTATAAAAATAGCGGGCTCTCTTTTTATCTTCAAGGAATCCCATATCACTCCTCACTCTCTTTTTTCTTGAAAAACTCTTCTAATGGTATCTTTCCGTGAGTGACTACTTTTACGTTTATTTGAGCTATGTCTCTGCTTATAACTCTGCCTCTCACTTGCTTTCTTTTTCTCATACCTTTCTCCTTAGGGTTGAACCCTACACCACCTGAAAGAAGTATTTTCTTTCTTCCACTACCCGGTATATCTGGTCTCATAGGAAAACCATCTTTATCACTACCACCCGTTATTTTTAATTCGTAGTCAGGTGGCAGATCAACCAAGGTACCATTTATTACATCTCCAATTTGCTTTCCAATCAACTTATTTGCGTTTGCACCACTAACTACAGTTTGATAAGCCCTTCCGGTTTTTGGATCCGATATGACAACTTTGAACTCCACTTACATCACCTCTTTTGATGTAGCCAGAAAAGATAAAGGGTTTATAAATCTGATGTATCTGGTTATAAACAATATAAAGAGAAAAGAAAGATTAAACACATCCAGTTGGTTTGGGTAATCCAGCAATTCTACAAGCGTCCTTAGCAGGGCCTTGTGGAAACAACTTGTAGATGTATTCAAGTGTACCTTTTTCTTTACCAAGTGTCTTTTTCATGTGTTTTACAAGCATTCTTACTGGTGGAGCTACACCGTACTTGAGGAAGTATTCTCTTAGATATCTAATAAGGACCCAGTGATCCTCGGTCAATTCAATTGGCTGTGGGCTAAATCTAGTATCTTTCGCAAGAGCCTCAGCTACTTCCTCATCCCATTCTTCCCAATCCTGCAAAAACCCATCCTCATCGAGGGTCAATTTTTTTCCTTTTACTTCCAATACCGGCATTCTATATCACCTCTTTTATTAGCCTTAAAACTTTCCGCATAAATAATTTACGGTATCTTAATTGTTTTGTCTTTTTTTCGGTAAAAAATAGATGTTTTTCAATTTTTTAAAAGTTGAATTATTCTCCAATTCACGAACATTGCATTGGCCTCGAAAGAATTATAACTTCTTTTAATTACTTTGAGCCTATGATAATTCTTGAGTCAGCAGAAAGTATCCTTAGTATAAAAAGAAAAACATCTATAGATGAGTATGTTGAAAAAGTTAAAGAAATTGTTGAGGAAGTGAGGAAAAAAGGAGATAAAGCCATTATCGAATTTACCGAAAGGTTTGATGGTGTAAAACTTAATCCAGAAAAGTTTAAAATAAATGAAGATGAAATAGAAAGAGCCTACGAAGTTGTAGAATATGATTTGATAGACGCTTTAGAACTTGCAAGAGAAAATATTGAAAAATTTCACACAATAACTGCTCCTCAAGAAACTTTTGTTGATTTTGATTATGCTTTTATGGGTAAAAAGTATGTGCCTATTGAAAGTGTTGGGGTATATGTTCCGGGAGGTAGGGCAAGCTATCCTTCAACTGCTTTAATGGCGTGCATTCCTGCTAAAATAGCGGGAGTAAATAGGATAGTAGTTTGCACACCCCCCTCAAAAAATGGTAGTGTAAATCCAATTACTTTGGTTGCATGTGATATGGGTGGAGCTAATGAAATTTATAGGATAGGTGGTGCTCAGTCTATAGCCGCTTTAGCATACGGTACCGAAACTATTAAACCCGTTCTAAAAATAGTAGGGCCGGGAAATATTTATGTTACAGCAGCAAAGATCCTTGTTTCCAAGGATGTAGCAATAGATATGCCAGCAGGCCCATCTGAAATATTGATAATTGCAGATGATACTGCGGATCCTGATTTAATCGCTTTAGATTGCTTAGCCCAACTTGAACACGATCCTATGGCTGTGGCGGTCGTTTTAACTACTTCAGATTACATCATAAAAAGTTTAACTGAAAAAATTAAAAAAGATGTAAAAAATCTTTATTTAGCTAAGGTATCTTCAATAGAGAAAGCTATAGAGTTATCAAACTTGTTTGCTCCTGAACATCTTGAACTTGTTTTCGATGGGGCTGAAAACTCAATAAACCTCATTAAAAATGCTGGAAGTGTTTTTATTGGTGAATACAGTGGAGTTGCCTTTGGAGATTATATTTCTGGTACAAATCATATACTACCTACTGCAGGATATGCAAAAATGTTTTCAGGTTTAAGTGTTGAAACTTTTATGAAATCAATAACTTTTCAACAAATAAGGGAAAAAGGAGTCTTTATGATGTGTGAAAAAGCAGCTAAAATTGCTAAGGCTGAAGGATTGGAATATCACGCTCTTTCTCTTGAAGAAAGAATAAAAAAACTTAAGGGGTGATATTGTGACTATCAGAAAATATACTGCTGAAATTGGGGAAGAAGATGTGGGTAAAAAAGTTAAACTTTATGGCTGGGTACACGAAGTTAGGGATCATGGGGGTCTGGTTTTTGTAATTTTAAGGGACAGGGAAGGTTTAATCCAAATAACAATTCCCAAGAAAAAAGTCGATCCAGAGACATTTAAAAAAGCTAAGAAAGTTCATAGAGAAAGTGTTGTTGAAGTGGTCGGTATAGTCAAAGCAGAACCAAAAGCTCCGGGTGGATATGAAATCATACCCGAGAAATTTATAGTTTTAAATGAAGCGGAAGCTCCTTTACCCTTAGACGTTGTTGAAAAAGTTCCAGCTGAACTTGATACAAGATTAGATCACAGGTATCTCGATTTAAGAAAGCCAAGGATTCAGGCTATATTTAGAATTAGACATTGTATGTTGCAAAGTGTGAGGAACTTTTTATGTAAAGAAGGATTTATAGAAGTTAATACTCCAAAGATAGTTTCCACAGCAACAGAAGGTGGTACGGAGTTATTCCCAATAAGCTACTTTGAAAAAGAAGCATTTCTAAATCAGAGCCCTCAACTCTACAAGCAAGTTTTGATGTCAGCTGGTTTGGAGAGAGTTTTTGAAATAGGCCCGATATTTAGAGCAGAAGAACACAATACAGTTAGACATTTAAATGAAGCAATATCCATAGATATTGAAGCAAGCTTTCTTGACCATGAAGGAGTTATGAAAATTTTAGAAAATCTAATTTCAAAAGTATATGAAGATGTAATCGTGAAATGTGAAAAGTATTTGGATTGGATTGGTTTAAAGCTTGAAGTTCCAGAAACACCATTTGAAAGAATAAGTTACGATGAAGCTTTAGAAATTGCAGAAAAGAAAGGAGAAGAAATACCGTGGGGCGAGGATATTAGTACTACAGCTTTAAAGCTGATAGCTGAAGAAATGCCTGACCACTACTTCATAGTTGATTGGCCTACAAAGTCAAAACCATTTTATGCGATGCCCTATGATGATAAACCGGAAATTTGCAAGAGCTTTGATTTAATGAAAGGTTATTTGGAGTTAGCAAGTGGAGCTCAGAGAATTCATATCCACGATTTGCTTGTAAAAAGAATTAAAGAGTGTGGAATGAGCCCTGAAAGCTTTGAATTTTACTTAGAGGCTTTTAGATATGGAATGCCACCTCATGCTGGTTGGGGTCTTGGGGCAGATAGGCTAATAATGTCGATGCTCAATCTTAAAAATATTAGAGAGGGTGTCATCTTTCCAAGAGATAGGAATAGGCTTGTACCTTAATTTTTTCGAAATTATTTTTAACACAATTAATATACCCCAACCATGCTAAAAGAAGTGTTAAATGATTCGGGAAAGGCTTTTCTTTTGGGTAATGAGGCTATAGCGAGAGGAGCACTTGAAGCTGGAATAGATGTATTTTCATGCTATCCCGGAACACCTTCATCTGAGATAGGCGATACTTTGAGTTATGCTTGTAAAAAGCTTGGAAACTTTGTAATGGAATACTCTGTAAACGAAAAAGTTGCTGTAGAAGTTGCGGCAGCAGCAGCATTTGCTGGAATGAAAGGTATGGCTGCTATGAAGCATGTAGGTATAAACGTTGCGAGTGATGCTTTGTTTAGCCTGGCTTACACAGGTGTTAGAGGATCGATGGTTGTTGTAACAGCTGATGATCCAAGTATGCATAGCAGTCAGAACGAGCAAGATAATAGGTGGTATGGAGTCTCTATGAAACTACCAGTTATAGAACCATCAAATGTTCAGGAAGCAAAAGATTTTACTAAGTTCTGTTTTGAACTATCTTCTAAGTATGAAATACCTGTTTTTCTTAGAACATATACTAGGTTGAGCCACTCAAGAGGTATTGTTAGCCTTTCTCCGTTGCCCAAAAAGAAATTTGAAAAAGTTAATTGGGTGAGTGATCCAAAGAGGTTCGTCGTTTTACCCGCTCATGCGAGAAAATTAAAAGTTGAACTACTTGAGAAAATAGAAAAGATAAGTTCAGTTTTTTCCAGATGGGATGGTAATTGGATTGAAAATGGAGATAGCAAATTTGGAATAATTGCTTGTGGCCTCAGTTATACGTATGTCAAGGAAGCTTGCGAAAATCTTGGAATAGATGCAAAAATATTAAAAATCTCTTCTCCATATCCAATTCCGAAAGATTTAATTTTTGACTTTTTAACTGAGGTTGAGGAAGTTTTAGTTGTTGAAGAAGTAGATCCTTTTTTGGAAATGCAGGTTAAAGCTTTAGCTAAGGAAGAGAAATTGAACGTTGAAATTCATGGTAAAGATGTTTTGCCTTCAAACTATGAATACTCCATTAGTATTGTTGAGGATGGAATTGCCAAGTTGTTGAAAAAAGAATCTGTTAGAAATAAAGCAAACAACTTAGCTAATTTAGCTCCTCCCAGACCGCCAATTTTCTGTCCCGGTTGTCCCCATTCAGCTACATTTTACGCTTTAAGAAAAGCTGTAAATGAACTACTAAATGAAGGAATTGAAGTTACTTTTACTGGAGATATAGGATGCTACACACTCGGAATAAACAAACCGTTTTCAGCAATAGATACTTGTATATGCATGGGGGCAAGTATTGGTATTGGATGTGGGTTTAGTTATGTTCTAAAAGAAAAAACAGTTGCAATCATAGGAGATTCTACTTTCTTCCACGCCGGAATTCCGCCTTTAATAAATGCTGTCCACTCTTGCAGAGATCTCACAGTAATAATTCTTGATAACTCTACTACTGGAATGACTGGACATCAGCCACATCCTGGAACATCTGAATTTGGATGCGGTGAAGGGGAAGTAGTTGATTTAAAGAGTATTGTAAAGGGTTGTGGAGTAACTTTTGTTGAAGAAGTAAACTCTTACAATGTAGATAAGCTAAAAGAAGTTATAAAAAAGGCAATAATGGAAGATTCAGTTTCTGTTGTGATTTCTAAGCAAAAATGTGCTATACTCAGGAGAAGGGAAGCTAAAGCAAAAGGTAAGAAGTTGAGAGCCTACAAAGTTAACAATGAAAAATGCAATTTATGTATGAAATGTATTAACGAGTTTTGCTGTCCCGCAATCTACTTTGATGGTGAAAAAATTAGAATAGATCCAGTGCTTTGCGCATCTTGTGGAGTTTGTAAAAGAATATGCCCTGAAGGGGCAATTGAAATTACTTAGATACAATTTCTACACTTTCGTTTTGATATATTGGTATTTTTTTAATAATTTTTCCATTTCTTTTTATTAATATGTAATACATTGTTTTCGTTTTCTCCTTAGTTTTTTGTTTTACTCCACTTTCTCCATTTTCTAAGAATTTTTTCACTTCTGAAAAACTCTTAAGAATTATTACATCGTTTGGATTCTCAGCGTTTACCATTGCTACGTACGATATACCTGATGCATCTACGGGAATAACTCTTACTTGCCAGTAGAGTGTTCCATTTACTATTACAGGTATTGGTTCTACTGCTTTCATACTTTGCCAATCTACTCTTGGCATAGCCTGTTTTACGTAGTCTATTGACCTCACAGGCCCGATTAGAGCATTAGTCTTCATAGGCTGGTATAACTCTATACTACCATTTCTTGCATTAACGAGATATATCCTAAATATACCGTAAGATTGCCCATAAGGTTCACATGCAATTACCCATGTAAGACCGTCTTTTGTCACTACGAGGAATGGCTGTCTATTGTTTTGACCGGGAACATCGGCAATTTCGAATTGGTCTTTGTGGTAGAACATCACATTTATTATGCCATGTATGTAATTGAAGGAGTTTATGTACTCTCTCGTAAGATCTGGTGGAAATAGCTTTTGACCTTTCAATATAGGGCTACTTTCAGCCTCTTTTGGTGAGAGTATCTTAACATTACCTTCGGATGAAATTAGTGCTACACCTCTCCAAACGGGAGTTGTAAAAAATGTTGGAAATGAAAAATGTAGTTCATATCCTATTAGAGGTACTGCTATGTACAAATCATTCTTGTAGGGAATAAAGTATGGTTTTTCGCAACTTACAAAGTAATCTTTAAGATAAATCTGCCAAAGATAGTTGTCTGTTATATACATGCCTTCTCCAACATTCATATTTTTTTCTACTATTTTTGTTTTCTTTCCAAATACAGACATATCAATATATATAGCACCCTTATCTTTTAGAACAAAAGAATTTATTAGTCCTTCTGGAATCAAACCGTATCCCCAGTATGGAGTTTTGTTTATAAAGACGATTGACCCACTATCAAGAGTGTATCTTGGAAATTGCAGTGAATCTTCCGCATATTTATCTCCAACTGCCTTTGGGACTACTCTTACAACTGTAGGATCTATTTCTGGCAATCTATTTACTTTTGTGTAGTGGAGGTTATGACTTAAGTATAGTGGAGTGTATATGCATTGAATAGGTAGTAAAATTAGAATTAGAGCAAAAAATAGAAAGAATGCAAACTTTCTAACTTCTTTAAAAACTAAGGACAAAATGATTGTAATTACTACTGATTCTGTTATTGCTGGATTTACGTAGAATATCATAAATATTGGATGTACGAGTGGTCTAGTCAGATATAATGCTAATAAAATTATAGGTATGACGATTAAAATCTTTATATTATATCTTATTTTTAGTTGATTTTTCATAACTTTAGTAGTAAACTTAGAATAAATATGCTTTTTGGCAAAATTTTTTTTGACACTACCACGTTCTCCTCTTAATGCCGTCGAAAAAAATTCTAATAGCAATACTAATCTTATGCTTACTAACAAGAGTTTATTCTTTATCTGCAAGACCAGTTGATCATGATGAAAGTATCCATGCCTATCTGTCTTACGTATTGGAGAAAACTGGAAAATATCATTACGATCCAGCTTATCATGGCCCATTACTGTATCATCTTACAGCGTTTGTTTTCTACATCTTTGGAGATTCTATATTTAATGGAAGAATGGTTGTAGTTTTTTTCTCGTTAATAGGGGTTCTGTTCGCCTCCTTTTACGATAGGTGGCTTGGCAGAAACGTTTATATATTCTTGTTTGTTTTAATATTTTCTCCCGCTATACTTTACTATTCAAGATACATGAGGAATGATATAATTGTGCTTTCATGCTTTATAGCTGCAGTTTACTGTTATTTCAGATACTCTGAAACATCAAAGCCACATTTTGCGTACTTAACTTCTTTTTTCTTAGCTTTAATGGTTTGTTCGAAAGAAAATTCTTACATATATCTTTTCATATTTCTAACATTCCCAATTGTTTATGGATTGTACAATTATCGTTTTAATTACTTTAAAGACAAACTTTTAAAGTGGGATAGAAATAAAATTTTTACAGTTTTAGGATGCATCTTAGTGTATTTGTTTGTCTTTTCTTTCTTCTACACGACTGCTTTCACAAGAATTAATGGACTTTACGAAGGAACTTTTGGAGCTATAGAATATTGGATTAAAATGCATGAAATAAGAGATCACTGGGAGCCAATATACTATTACTCAAAAATATTTTTTGAATACGAATTTCTAAGCTTAGCTTTATTTGTTGGTGGAGCTTTTATTTTCTTTGAAAAGTTTTTAAAAAAGAAGGTTAGTAAGTTTGAATGCTTCGCATTTTATTGGGCTGTTTTATCCCTAATAATATACCACATATTGAATCATAAAGTTCCATGGCTTACCGTTCATATGGTTGCTCCAATGGCCTTACTTGGTTCGATATACTATAAAGATAACAAACTTACGAGATTGACAATGATTGTTGCTATGGTTGTTACACTACTTGTATCATTTCATCTTTGTTATATGGATTACAACAATGCATGGAAGGAAGACCTCGTTTACATACAAGCTCAGCCCAGTATTGTAAAACTTGCAAACAAGATAATTGAACTTAAGAAAGATGGAAAATCTATCTTAATATACGAGCCGAAAAATGACTATTGGCCATTGCCATGGTATTTAAGGCACTACTACATTGCTTACTCTGATCACTGGATTCCCGGATTTGATTATGTTGTTACGACTGTGAGAGCTTTATCTAAGGTAGAAAAACATGGTTACAAAGTTATTGGAGTATATCAAGGAAGGCCCGGATGGTACTATTATTTACTTAAAAAAATAAAATAAAAAATTATCCATCCCACGATGCCCATTTTTTGAAAAGAATCTCTTGAATTTTTACTGCTTTGTTTAAGTTAAACTCAGAGGCTATATGTATTTCGGATCTTGTTGGTATGAAAATATCTGAGTTTTTATTTTTAAAAGGGCAAGGTGGGTAAACGGGATGTTGTTTTCCAGCTCTAACACCGGTAACCCCCTCTTCTGGGCAAGCACCTCTCATAAAACCCCTACATCCAATAAGCCCCTTTAATATTGGTAGTTGATCTAATAGATTGAAGTAAATTTGAGATGCTATACAACGCATTTCTGGAGAAGCTCTGACACATAATCTTAAAGAAAGCAAATTTAGTAATGAACGAAGATTAATAGTAAAATGATATATCCCAACTGCTTGACAAAACGGTAAAATGTATCGAGCAGACTCTCTTGGTACTCCACATCCGATCATTTTTTCATACGTTTCTATTGCTTTTGACACACTCTCCATAAATATTGCTTTTTCTGAATCATCTTTTTTAAGCAAATGCCACGGCAGTATAATTTCATATCCTTCTGTATCTCCATACCTTTTATCTACTTTTGCATACCTTGTTGAATAGCCAGTGTGTGAGGCAATTCTATGTTCAAGCAATTCACATGCATTGCCTTTCGTCATTTTGACGTCAAATTTAATTATTATATGTTCTAAAGCACTTCCATAATCGTTTTTGACAATCATTTTGAAAACTTCTTTTTCATCTATCTCTGGAGGTACGCCTGAAACTCTTGCGGAGTAAACGACTTCTTTCCACGCATCTTTTCCTCCCACTACTTCGAAATTCCATATTTTTGGTTTTACAACTCTTATCTTCAAACCAATACCTCCTAAGTATTTTTAATAACACTATCAGAAAAATCATAAACAAGTCGTTTAATCTTTTTCTCATGAGGTTTGAAAAAATAAGCCCACCTGAGGAAGGTAAGAAGATTGAGTATAAAAATGGTAAACTGATAGTGCCAGACAATCCAATAATTCCATACATAGTTGGAGATGGTATAGGTAGAGATGTAGTACCGGCGGCATTAGATGTTTTAAATGCTGCAGCAGAGAAAATAGGTAAAGAAGTAGTTTGGTTTAGAATATATGCTGGAGAAGATGCATACAAAATGTATGGTACTTACTTACCTGAAGATACTCTTAACGCTATAAGAGAGTATAGAGTTGCTATAAAAGGACCGCTTACAACTCCAGTTGGTGGGGGTTATAGAAGCTTGAACGTTACTATTAGACAAACATTAGATCTTTACGCTTGTGTTAGGCCCGTCTATTATATAGACGGTGTACCGAGCCCCCTTAAAAATCCGGAAAACGTTGATATAGTAATATTCAGAGAAAATACTGAGGACGTTTATGCTGGTATAGAGTGGCCTAAGGGGAGTAAAGAAGCTATAAGTATTATAGAATTTCTATCTAAGATGGGTGCCAAAATTAGAGAGGATTCAGGAATTGGTATAAAACCAATAAGTGAATACGCTACTAAAAGGTTGGTTAGACTTGCTATAAAGTATGCTATAGAAAATGGTAGAAAGAGTGTGACTCTCGTTCATAAGGGTAATATAATGAAATATACGGAGGGTGCCTTTAGAGATTGGGGATATGAAGTGGCAAAAGAAGAATTTCCAGAATTAACAATAACAGAAGATGAATTATGGGAAAAATACAATGGAAATCAGCCTGAAGATAAGATTGTGATAAAAGATAGAATTGCTGATAATATGTTTCAGCAATTGCTTACAAGAACTGCTGAATATGATGTATTGGCTATGCCCAATTTGAATGGAGACTATATGAGTGATTTTGCGGCTGGATTAGTTGGCGGTCTTGGTATAGCACCCGGATCCAATATTGGTGATGGAATGGGTGTTTTTGAACCTGTACATGGATCAGCTCCAAAGTATGCTGGCCAGAACAAGGTAAATCCGACTGCAGAAATTCTCAGCGGTGCGTTAATGTTTGAATTTCTTGGATGGAAAGATGGAGCTGAATTAATTAAGAAAGCTATAGAAGTAACAATAAAGAGTAGAATTGTAACTTATGATATACATAGGCATGTAGGTGGAAAGCTTGTTGGAACGAAAGAGTTTGCATTAGCTGTGATAGAGAACATGCAGTCATTGTGAGGTTGTATTTTTATGAGAGTAGCAGTCTTAGGAGGGACAGGTAATATTGGAATTGGATTAAGTCTTAGATTAGCAATAGCTGGATACGATGTAATAGTTGGCTCAAGAGACATTCAAAAAGCAAAAACAAAGGTTGAAGAATACAAAGAATTGTTAAAAAGCAAAGGTTACAGAGTAACAATAGATTATGCTGAAAATAAAGAAGCTTCAAGGTTATGCGATTTAGCAATTCTTGCAATACCATTTAAACATGCGTACTCCTTAGTTGAAGATTTAAAAAATATTTTAGAAGAAAAAATAGTAATTTCCCCTATAGTTCCAATGAAAAAAAATGGAAAAAGTTTTATATACGATCCCCCGCCAGAAGGTTCTGCAGCTGAAAAGATAGCATCTATTCTCGAAAACAGCTATGTTGTTTCAGCTTTTCATACAATTCCAGCTAAGAGATTTGCAGACTTGGATTCTGAGTTTTACTGGGATGTACCGATATGTGGTGATGATGGGGATGCAAAGAAAACAGTATTCAAAATTATTAACAATATAGATGGATTGAGACCCCTTGATGCAGGACCACTTAGCTCTTCGAGGCTTGTTGAAAGTTTAACACCCTTACTAATAAATTTGTCTTTGAGAAACAATTTGAGGGATCTGAGTATTAGGTTTGTCTAAACTAATTAGATGTAAGATAACCATCATCTATTTTTTTGTAAAACTTTTCTCGCTAACTCATACAACAAAAGAAGGGATAATACGGTGATTCAAACGAAAATTATATATATTTGAAAAAGAAGAAGAATGCTCAAGGAGGTGAATAGATATGGGAGAATTGCCTATTGCACCAATAGACAGAATTATAAGGAACGCTGGTGCTGAAAGGGTAAGTGAGGATGCAAGAGAAACAATGGCAGAATTACTTGAGGAGTGGGCAACTCAAGTTGCCAAGAGAGCTGTTGAAATAGCAAAGCACGCTGGTAGAAAGACTGTAAAGGCTGAGGACATAAAGCTCGCTTTGAGAGCCTAAGTTTTATTTTTTTGTCTTGTGTTTTTAAGCTTGTTCATGTAATACAGTGATACTACGAGAATTGTTGCGTTGAGGAGGGCCCGATAAATTGGAGAGTATTTGTAGCTAATCCAAGTTGAGATTAGCTCATTTAGAGTAAAGTAAAGCTCTATTAAAACAATTAAGATAAAAATTCCTAAGATAATTATCAGCACATCTGATATTTTAATCCTTTCGCTCACGTCTAAACCTCCAGCATGTAAGAACTATTACCAACAGAGTGACCAGAACTTCAAATCCCGGAGTTTTCTTATAGGTTGTTCTTGGAACTGGTTGGGGCAACGGCTTTATAAACCTCTTAGAGGAGAAGTTTACTTGAGTAACGTTTTTTACAGGCTTTTCGGGATTTAGATTTAGTACGTTCTTCCAGCTTTTTACTAAGAATCCGTTTCTCCAAGCTTCTACGACTATTAAGTAGTTGTACTTATCAGGTATAACAAGAGTTGATCGTAAAATTTCAGTTCTTTCTGGACTTAGGTTTACGTTGTGAATCCACTTTTCATCAGCCAAAACCTTGGATTCGTACTGTATAGCTTTAATGTGGAACGTTACATTGTTGTAAGCTTTCCAAGGCTGGAAGTACATTTCCACGCACACTCTTACTTTGTTATTACTGACATTCAAAATTCTAAAGTCCATGCTCTTTAAATTAACCATTAACTCGCTGTTTGGCGGAGTTAATTCATTCAAGTTGGTTAAAATTAGACCTCTCATAGTCTCCGGATGTTTTAAGACTGTAAACTTAACGATGTAGCTTCTAAGCCTGCTAAAACTACCGTTTACCGTTACAGTAAAATCACCTTTCCCGCTGAAGTTCTTTTTCAACTCTTCGAGCAACAACCTCGTTTTTTCATCGTAAATACTCGTAATTAAAGTTGCATTTTTTACTTCTCTGTTTGAATACATGCTTAGTATAAATTCTATAGAAACGGAACTGTAATTCACGTTTTTAATTTTTGCGTTTACTCTTTCTATTACTATGTAAGGATGTTCACTTTTAATTGGATTGAATACTACAGTTACAACTACTAAGCTATAATTATTGTTAGCAATACTGTAATCACTGTTTTATCTTTCATCATTTTTTTAAAATTTTTAAAAATTTATAAACTTTTTGATTTTTTGTTGTTGTAATATTCATAGTATAGTTCTAAAAATTTTAATCTTTATTAATCTACTTATTCTAAATTTACTTATTCTAATCCCTTTCTAAAAGCTTAGTCGCCGAACAAACTCACGCTTGCAATAAAATAATTGATGAGGATGGAAACCATTTCGGTTAATTACGTTTCATTAATTTCATCTGACCGATCCCCTTAGATTACCATACATATACAGCGATAGCTGTTCCAACCTTTGTTAAGGACTATCCAGTCCTTGTATCCGTATTCATCTGCAAAAGTCCAAGTATAGCTGGATCCATGTCCTATAAATACCAATCCTTCAGCCCTCGCTTCTATGTGTAGTTTGAGCTTGATGTAATCTGCATCGCTTGAGCTGTTCAGGTAAACGTAAACTTCTTTCATATCGTCGGATTTTACGAGTGTACTTGGCTCAACGTAGTCGTATGGTGTAAAGAGAGGGGATCTATGCGAATGGTAACCTTTTATAACAGTATATCTATCCGTTACGATTTTGAGGACCTTTCCGTATTCAGTATCGATGATTTCTATCCCCGGATTGCATTTAACTCTCTTTCCGTTATCGAAGCAGTAGATAATCAGGTTAGTTCATCACTTCATGGATGGTTTTGTCTTTCTTAACAGCTATAGGCACATATATCGTAATTAATCCATTCACCTCGTGAAGCGTTTTGTTATCTATAACCTTTACCGGATCTACTATAACCTCGTATTCGGTTACATTGATTTGAGCTTGACTGAGATAAAGAGTAATGCTAACTATAAGGCAAACTGACATAACTATAACAATTATTTTTTGTTTTATCGGCATTTATATCACCTAAATAATAAAAAAATTAACTTAGCTTTTTGTTAGCTTTAATTTTCAATTTCTCTATTTTTTCCGTAAACTTCTTAGCATAAAGCTTACCGAGCTTGTCTTTACTAACCTTGCTCTCGAACCAAACGGTGTAAATTTCAGTTTTTTTGTCGAACTTTCCATGCGGTATTAGAATTCCCTCTTTTATTAATTCACGACCTATTTCCTTCCTTATTTTCACAATTTCCTCGTTTATTTTAACATTGAAATCCCCACTATTTACTTGTATACTATTTGCAGATACCTTTGATGCATGTGAATATATGACATCCATCTGTATCAGATAATTATATGAACCATCTACTGCTGCTTGCCACCACTCTTCATAGTCTCCAAAAGCTGCCTTGGCTGCAAGGTATTTATCCCAGCTGAAGGATATCTGTTCTGCTACAATTTCCACCATCAAATCCGTAAACTCTTTATTTATTTGTTCTTCAGTGGGTACTGGAAATCCTATATTATATTCTACAAGCAGGTGCTGGAGGAGATTATTCGGATCAATTCCTTTGTATTCGAGATATGGCTTGTTGTGTGGATACGATGGTTCAATCCACAACGGCTTGCCTCCGTGGATATAGTAGTCGGATATGGGGTGCGTTAACCATCCGGCGACATAAGCTATTTCTTGATCTGTTGACGCTTTCTGCCATACTATACTGTTGAAAAGTCCATTGCAATGCATGAGTTGCGCAATCTTACTCCATCCAGATGGTACAGTTACACCATCTTTTCCTACAATATATCTGGAACCACAGCACCGTTTATATAATCCGTTGTGTATTAGTTATACTTGCCAAGGAAGACCACTCTTATCGTCAACTTTCTTTACAATACTATAATGTGTCGGTCCACCCCACGCAGACACTGGACTCACTATATTTCCCAGTATCACCAAAACCAACAACACACCTACCAACCACTTTACCCTTTTCATTCTACCACTTCTTTTCTCCAGATTGCATTTAGGCCTAATCCTACAAATATTTTCTGACCATATTTTAAGAATATATTTTTGTAATTATATAATTTTAATTATAATTCTCAAGATATGGTCAGAAAGTTTATATACGACATTTTTTGGCAGGAATAACTTAATAATGTCCTGCTTCAATGTAGTACTATGGTGAAGGTTACGAGGAAATATCAGATAACGAATTAATCGTAAATGTTTCTTATATTTCTTTATCTTAATTTTAAATAATCATATTATAATTTATCCCTACAGCTAAAGATGAACTAACTGTTCTTCCGAACGTTACAGGACCGCTCAGCTGTTAGCAAAAAGAATATATTCGTGCGTATATACATGAGTACATGAAGACGATTTCGATAAGGGATGAGGTATATAAGAAGTTAGTGGAGATGAAAGGAGAGAAAGAAAGTTTTAGCGACGTAATAGAGAGACTTTTGGAGAGAAAAGAAGTTAACATTAGGAAGTATTTTGGGGTTTTGAAGGACAGCGAAGTTCTCGATGAGATCGAGAAATGCTTGGAAGTAAGAAGGTCGGCGAGGTTCAGGGTATGATCATGCTCGATACGAGCTTTTTGATAGATTACTTCAGAGGAGTCGAAGCTACACATGGTTTAGTAGATGAGAATGATGTTGCGATAACGGCAATTACTTATCACGAAATAATGGTCGGACTGAAAAGAAAGAGAAGCAAAAAGGAAGAAAAATTCTTCAAGAGGTTCTTCTCCGAAGTTAAAATATTGCCGTTTGACGTAGGGGCTGCTGAGGAGTCTAGCAACATAGCTGCAAGACTTATAGCTATAGGCAAAGATGTGAACGCCCTCGACATCCTTATAGCGGGAATAGCCATCGCAAACGGGGCAGATAGGATAATAACGAGAGATCCCGATTTCGAAGCGATAGCAAAAGTTTCGGATATCGAAGTGATACTATATTAATTTTTACGAGTTCAACTTGGATTTCTCACTGCTATATTACCTCCAATCCTTAGGAAGGTAAAGAACTGGTTTTAGTAACCTTAAACCAGCTGCCTATAAGAGTTCGCGATATTTACAGTCAAAGCTGAGTTAACACGCTTCCAAGGTATCGCTAAGACAATGTTAGGCTCATTCAATCCTATCAATCCCACAAAGCGGACATAAAACAACTCATCTTTATATATACTATAACTGATGATGCAATACTGTTTATGGTGTTCTATCAACACTCCATCTAATCTCCATTCAGACAACACCATAGTCAAAACAAATATCCAAATCATCTCCTATTCTAATGGAGCACAACCATATCACCCTAAATCGAAAATAAATCGACTATAAACCGTAAAGTTAATAAATCTCATCGATTCGAACTTTTCTTGG
>JALSLC010000007.1 GCA_026988525.1 Archaeoglobaceae archaeon | reverse complement strand
TCAAAAACTACCTGATGAGATTGAGTAAATCCCTTACTTTCACCAACAACTTTAAACCCAAGCTCATATAAACTCTCAGCAAGAGCTTTGGCATTTTTTACAATCTGTCTTGCATACTCTCTACCAAACTCTATCATTTCCATGCAAGAGACTACGTAAGCTGCTAAGCTGTGTAGGTGGTGGTTACTAACAACTCCCGGAAATACAGCTGTATCTACTTTTTTAGATAGCTCTTTTTTACACATTATTATTGCTCTTTGTGGACCGGGAAAAGTTTTGTGGGTTGAAGCTGTAACTAATTCTGCTCCCTCCTTAATTGGATCTTGAAATTCTTTTCCAGCGATTAAGCCGAGGACGTGGCTTGCATCGTAAATTAGATGAGAGTTAGTTTCTCTACAAACTTCAGATAGTTCTTTAACGGGATGTGGAAATAAAATTACACTCGCACCAAGCATTACTATTTTTGGTTTCTCTTTTTTTATCAGTTTTATAGTTTCATCTACGTTTATTGTAAAGTTTTCTAAATCAAAAGGTAATTTTAGTGTATTTAAACCTCTAATGCTGGCCGTGTCAAAATGAGATGTGTGGCCACCAAACTCAATAGGTGTTGCAGCAATTTTATCTCCGCAATTAGCTAAGGCGCCATAAACTGCTAAATTAGCGATTGTTCCAGAAATGGGCCTTACATTAACATACTTAACTTCAAACAATTTCTTAGTTAGATCAACGGCTATTTTTTCAACTTCGTCTATGTATTTACAGCCAGAGTAAATTCTACTATCAACTTCACCAATAGCATACCTGTGCTGAAAGTCTGAAAGCATGCAAACTCTAACAGCTAAGCTCGTTACGTTTTCACTTGCTATTAATGGCAAAGATTCTGAAATCATTTTTTCGTGGTTTCTAAGTAAATTAAAAATATTCTCTATCATAACTCCTTAAGCTCTTTAACAAGCATTGGTAAAACTACTGCCGGATCGCTAACTATTCCAAGAGCGTGAGCTGTACCCCTATCGATTAATCTAGTAACTACGTATGGATTCATATCTACGATTACTGTTTTTACAGTGGAAGGTAACATATTACCGGTAGCAATTCCATGTAACATAGAAGCCCAAATAAAACACATATTCGCCTTTCTTATGTACTTTCTCATTTCATCTTGTGCTTTCATCACATCAGTTATAGTATCTGGTAAAGGTCCATCATCTCTGAGTGATCCACCAATTACAAAAGGTACATTTTTCTTAACGCACTCATAAAGAACTCCTCCTTTAAGTATTCCTTTTTCTACAGCCTCCTTAATGCTCCCAGCTTTTCTTATTTCATTTATAGCTACAAGGTGATTCCTAAAACCACCTTTATGTATCTCTCCAGTTTCTTTATCCATACCAAGAGTTGTACCAAAAAGCTGTTTTTCAACATCCATTACTGCAAATCCATTGCCCGTAAAAAGTGCTTGACAGTATCCCATTCTAATTAGTTCTGCTAAAGCTTCATCAGCACCTGTATGGGCTATAGCAGTACCCACAACGTGAATTATATAACCACCATTATCTCTAATCTCCTTTAATCGCTTTGCTAATCTTTTTATAGTAGAGTTTACTGGCTTCTCAGCAGAAATATCAGATGTCATAAACGCAAAAATATCCTTGTCTCTCGGTCTCTGGGGAGGTTTTACTCTAACACCCTCAATACCCACGACAACTGGTTCACCCTTCTTTACAAGACCTTGTCTAATGCAAACTGGTTCTCCATTTCTTATAACTATTACACAGTCCATCTCTATATCTTTAACTTCTTTCCATTCACCGTTTATCCTAACGTAAGTAGGATGATGAGTTGTAGCGTAAAAACCATCTGGTAAAATACCATCCGCTGGGGCCGGTTCTGTTTTAGCATCTTTTTCAGGCAAAATAGCACCAAGCTTTTCTAACTCTCTAAATAGTCGTTCATCTCCTTTTACAAGTATTCTGCAATAACTTTCATCTTTTTTTGTTTTTCCAACATCCAACTTAAGTATTTCAAAATCTCCGCCCATATCCATTATTATATCCAACACTTTTGGTAGAATCATTGAATCTATTATGTGTCCTTTAAGTTCAATTTCCAGTTCCATAGCCGAAATACGTTTAAAAGTAATTTATACTTTTACCTTTACCGAGTTAAGTAAAATAAAATTTAAACTTTACTAAAAACAAAAAAGATAAGTATCCAAATATATTAAGCCTGATTATGAAACTTAGAATTATAATAGCACTTTCACTAATAACATTATTTACTCTTCTTATAGCTACATTTGGAAATGTAATGGAAGGGGTTTCATATATTGATTCGTCAGGTGTACATGTTAAAATTAATGGATTTAGCGGATCCAATGTTTTCGGAGTTTACAGAGTGAATAAAGGTGAAAAAGCAAAACTCATAGTTGAATTAAAAAGCGGTAAACTAAAAGTGGATATATTATTAAATTTTAAACCCATCTATTCAAAAATTTTTAATAAATCGGGGATTTGTGACGTTACATTCAATCAAAACGGGTTGTGTAGTTTAAGGCTTGAGGGTAACGCAAATGGCAAAGTAGATCTTATTTTCGAAAAATAGTAATAAAGATAAAATAAGAACAAATATAGATAACAACAAAAAAACCACATCTTTTAAACTTGGTTTTCTCAACTCTCCCAGAACTTTCCCGGAATATCCTTTACAATAGAGTGCCTCGGCAAGAGAAACACTTCTTAATACGGCAATAGCTGTAAATGCTTTTAAAACTTTAAAGTATGTTTCAAATTTACTTTTAGAGTCCAATTTTGCAGCTTCAAAACATCTACAAATATCTGTTTCTAATACTCTAAGCATTCTTAAAGCCAAACTCACTGAGAGTGCCCAAGATTCAGGAATTTTAAAATACGTTAATGCTTTTGAAAATTCAGAGGTACTTAAATTAGTTACAATAAGACCAGACATCAATATAGCAAAAATTGAAAGAGTGATTTTGATAGAATAGTACAAGCTTGAGAGAATAAAAGATGATAAAAAAAAGAACATTAAAAAAGGTATAAATTTTTTAATATTTAAAATTATTTTTGGAAAAAATAAAAATACAAGAACTAAAACTAAAGTAGATATATAAATAGAAAAACCAGAAATGTAAATTGAAGTTGTTAGTAATAATGAGGAAACTATAGCTGTTCTACCCTCAATTTTCATTCGGAGTCAACTCCAAAACAAAGTCGCACATTTCAGCTATATTTTCATCGTGAGTAGAAATCAATACAGCTTTTCCCTCCTCTCTTGCAATTTTAATAATTCTACTCATAAAAGCAAATCTTAGCTTTTCATCTAATCCCGCAGTTGGTTCATCCAACAATACAATCTTCGATTTAAGAGCTTTTAAAGATGAAACCATTCTTTTTTCACCTCCACTAAGCGAATGAGGGTGTCTTAAGCTTATATTAATTAGATTGAAGTAATGTAGATATCTAATATCTACTTCATCAATAACTCTGTCTGTATTCAAAGAATAACTTGGATACTGGAAAGAGAAACCAACTTTTCCATTTACTTCTATTCCCTTACTTTTTTCAAAACCTGCTACAGCCCTCAATAAACTTGTTTTTCCAGCTCCATTAACACCCACTAAAGCTACAACTTCCCCTTCTCTCACTTTAAAATTTAAACAATCTAAAACTTTTTTTCCACATCTATATACCACAGCATCTCTTGCATGAACTAATATCTTACCCTCTTTTTTTTCATAAAGATTATAATCTAATACGGGATCTAACTTTAAACTACCTCCTTCAAGCCAAAAAATCCTATCAAATCCTTCAGAAAGTTGAGTTCTATGTTCGGATAAAATAAAAGTTCTATCATCTTTTAGTAGGTATGAAGTAACCTCCTTAACTATGGAAGGATGCAAATGAGCCATTTCATCTATTGCTATGCACTTACAATCACATACAATCCCACTACATATTATAACTGCCTGTTTTTGCCCATCCGAAAGTTCAAAAGTTTTCATATCAATTAAGTCGTTAAGTCTCAATTTTGTCAGTATTTCCTCAGCTCTTTCAATAGCTTCACGCCATTCAAAACCTCTTTGGATTAATGGAAAAGCTACTTCCTCTAAAACATTATCGCAGATTATCTGTTCCTCAGGATATTGCGTGATTAAAAATACATCTTTATTGTTACCCTGCCTACCATATATGGATACCTTTCCTCTAAAATCTCCACCGTACATTTCTGGTATCAGACCATTCAAAATTCTAAGTAAAGTTGATTTTCCACTACCCGTTCTACCAGTTAAAAATACTTTTTCTCCGTAATCAGCTTTAAATTCCAGCCTTACTTTGTTTTTAGAAGAGGAACTTTTAGAAGGGTATTTATATTCTATATTTAAATAAATTTTAGACAACAATACCCCTCTCCCTTAACATTTTGTCAATGTAGGCAAAAACAAGAACTGCAAGTAAATGATCCATAAAGTAATCTTGAGGAACAAATATAATAACTGATGACATAAAAATCATCCAAAATGGTGATAAATTGAGATGTAATCTACTCTCCACAGCTTTACAGTACTTAATTAACAGTGGAGAAATTTTACTACCTGTAGCAAATTTATAGAATACAAGAAATCCAAATAAATAAACTGGAATCACTGTAAAACAGCTTGATATCCAAAGTAGAAATAGTTCTTTTCTTGTCCTCTTTTTCCATATTTTCTCTCTTGCAATCCCTATAAGTGTTGCTGCAAGTGGAAAAGACCAGAGATAACCTGCTGTAAATCCAAAAAGAACTCCTACACCACCCTTAAAACCACTCGCAGCTGGTATTCCAGCAGCAATCATTCCAAGGTAAATTAGCTGAGGTATTGCACCATACCTTCCAAGTAAAAGTCCGGAGAGAACTACACCAAAATTCTGCATTGTGTATGGTACTGGACCAAGGTTGAATTTAAGTTGAGCAGATATTGCAGTTACCACTGCTAACATTACTGACAAACTCAACCTCATGAACTTATTTTCCATATTCAATCAGTTAACCCTAAATTAAAAAGGTTTACTGTATGGTCAATACATTATAATCAACAGTATAACCCAAATGTCAATTTAGCTAATTTAGGGTTAGAAATAAAGTTGCTAAAAATGGTAAATATATTAAGTTTAATCTCACACAGTTTAAGTTATGAAATACATTGGGATAATAGGTGGAAGTGGTTATACTGGATCAGAGTTACTTAGAATTCTCGCTACACACAAAGAGGTAGAAGTTGTTGCTGTAACTTCCAGAAAATACGAAGGTAAAAAAGTTTACCAGTTACACCCATTTTTGAAATGTTTTTATGAATTGGAATTTATAAAACCTGAATTAAAATATTTAGAAAAATGCGATCTTGTATTTACAGCTGTACCACATGGGGAAGCTATGAATTACGTTCCGTCCTTAGTAGATATAGGTATAAAGGTAGTTGATCTTTCAGCAGACTATAGATTAAGTAAGGACGTCTACGAGAAAGTTTATGGTAAACATACAGGATACATAGATGCTGTTTACGGTTTACCAGAGATTTATAGAGAAAAAATTAAAAAAGCTCAACTTGTAGCAAATCCTGGTTGCTATCCAACTGGATGCATTCTATCTGTATATCCACTTGCAGAAAAAGAATTGATAGATAGAGTTGTTTTTGATTGTAAAAGTGGAATAACTGGAGCGGGTGTAAAAGCAAGCGATTTTACACACTACCCCAATCTACACGAAGCTATAGTCCCCTACAAAGTTACTAATCACAGACACGTTTACGAAATGATACAGGAGTTGAAGTGTAAAGTTTACTTTACTCCCCAAGTTTATCCGGGATCAAGAGGTATTTTGACTATAGCACATGTTTTTTTAAAAGATGTGAAAGAAGAGCTAAGTGAAAAAGAAATTGAAGAAATTTACAAGAAGTTTTACGCAGAAAAACCTTTTGTGAGATTGCAAGAAAGCATAAGATTGAGCTGGGTTAGAGGAAGCAACTTCTGTGATATTTCTATAAAATTTGATGGAGAAAGAGTTGTAGCAATATCAGCAATAGATAACCTCGTTAAAGGAGCGAGTGGTCAGGCTGTACAAAATATGAACTTAATGCTCGGCTTTGATGAGAAGGAAGGTTTGTTTACACCGCCCTTGTTCCCATAAAAAAGAGATATTACAATTGTTCGAGTAATTTTTTCTTTTTCTCTTCAAATTCTTCTTTTGTGATAATTCCTTCTTCATATAACTCTTTGAGCTTTTTTAGCTTTTCTAACGGATCAGTTTTATCATTTCTTTTAATAACTTGTCTTTCGATAACTTGAGTCATTGGTAAATTCCTTACTATTAGTTCCTTAGGTTTAAATAGATACCATTCCTCGCCGATTAATCCTTTTTTCTTTTTAATAGAGACCGGTTCTACAGCAATTGCATTAATAGCTTCTTTTATAGCTTCTATAGCCTCTTTGACTTCTTTTTTGTCCATCCAAGTTAATTCAATAGATTTTCCATTTTCATCTCTTACAACGAATTTAGCACCAATACCGCCTATTTTAAAGTAAACTTTTTCAAGTTTCTCGTATGGTATATCCAATATTTCATATCTTTTAAGAATTTTTTGATCTAAATATATAATTCTTCTATCAGTAACAATCAAGTATTTTGGCTTTAATTCGTTAATTAGTTTTCTTTTAATACAATATTTTACTGACTCGTCTGGATAAAGTATTTCTTTTACTTCCTCTGGCACATTCATAGTTAATCACCGTAGTAAAAAATAAAGTTTCAATTATTAAATATTTTAGGTTTACCAAAACATAATACTATACTACTAAAACTAACGCAAACTAAAATTTAATTAAAATGCTAAATTAGAATGTAAAAATTAACAAAAGAGTTTATAGCATTGGTAGTAAAGAGAAAACTTTTGCATCTTTCACCATATAATCTATTACAGCATACTCATTAGGTTGATGTGCAGTTCCATCTACAGTACTCCAAACAGCTGCTTCGTAACCAGCTTTTCTAAAGAAGGAAGCACAAGTATTCCCTCCAAATCCAACGGGTACTGCATCAACATTTGAAACTTTTTTTATTGCTTTTTTCAGTAAAGATACAACTTCACTCTCAGGAGATGTTGAAGGAGATTCTTCTCTTTGTATAATTTCATACTTTGCTTTTGCTTTACTTTTTAAATTGAAGTTTTCAATAATTTGTTCTACACTTTTTATTACATCATCTAATGGATAAGATGGCAACACTCTGCAATCAAAATAGCTAATATCTTTTCCGGGGATTGTATTTATGTTATCTACGTTCTTTTCTCTCTTAGTCGGTTCAAAAGTAGATTCAGGTGGTAAAAACAAGTCATCCTTAGCATTAAATTTAGAATGTAAAGTTTCATCAACTAAAAGCAGTAATTTCATAGCCTCTCTGTTTGCATTAACAGATAAATGAGTCATACTTGCATGAGCTTGTTTTCCTTCAACTATAAATTTCAACCATAGTATGCTTTTTTCTGCCACTTCAATACTTTTTCCATCGGGTGTTCCAGCATCTGGAACTACAAATAAATCTCCTTTTTCAAACAGACCTTCTTTTATTAAATGTTGAATACCATATTTACTTCCCGTTTCTTCATCACTAACAAATGCTAAACAAAATTCTCTTTTTAGATTAGAATAGTTTGAAAGAACTCTTGCAGCATACATTGAGGAAACGAGTGGTTGTGTATTGTCCTCACTACCTCTACCATATACTTTGCCATCCTTTATAACTGGCTCAAAAGGAGGCGTATCCCATAAGGACAAATCCCCTTCTGGTACGACATCCATATGTGTAACTATCCATATTCTCTTTTTACCGGGATTTTTTAATCTAACAACAAGATTTGGTCTTATACCTCCTTTTGCTCGTTCATCTACAGCATCATATCTCTCTACATCTAAACCCCAATCCTCAAATTTTCTTTGAATGTAAACAGCTCTGTCAAATTCTCCTACTCCTCCATTATCAGGTCCAATAGCTTTTATTCTAATTAAGTCACACAATGTTTCTACCATTTCATCTCTTAAGTTTTCCAATTCATTCAGAAATTCCATAAGTAAAGTAAACCCTATACTTTAAAAACTTTTTACGATTTTTTTATAATTTCAGATACTTTTTTTAACATTTCTGTAGCTACACAATATGTTTCTTCATCAAGATTTTTTGATTTTTTCGTAATATTACTTAATTCCATCATTATGGGTGCATAAACAAATATTTTTTCGTTTTCATCAAATTTTCTTTTTTCATATTTTCTTATGAATTCCGAAATAATTTTTAATTTTTTTCGAGTAACAAAATCTTTTTTAAGCATTTCTCTAATGTCCTTTAACTTTTTTGCCAACTGTTTACCATCATCTGTTAACTTTACAAATCTCATTCTCCCCGAATGTACACTTTCGATTATAGCATTTTTTTCAAATTCACTCAGTATTTTTGAAACGTAACTGTAGGGTGAGTTTACTTCTCTTGAAATAGATAAAGGATAAACTTTCTCCCCCTTATCCTCTGCTTCAAGTATCTTGATTAATACATCTACTGTTTTTGTATGAAGAAATAATTTTTCCAACAGATTATCACCACCGTTTTTGTTTTTCAGATGTACTGTTAAATTTATTTACTATTTACTCTTCAATTCTAAGCCAAACCACTCTTTGAGGATAGGGTATTTCAATTCCTTCTTCTTCAATAGCTTTCTTTATCTCCCACAAGAGTTTCATTCTGACGTCGTACCATACCTGAATCGGAGCCCAAATTCTAACAGTTATATCAACGCTACTATCGCTTAACTGTTTAACAAAAACTTGAGGTTCAGGATACTTCAATGCAAAAGGTTCAGAATCTATTACCCTCTTAATTACTTCTATTGCTTTATCAGCATCATCGGAATAGCTAATTCCAATAGTGTATTCGAACCTCCTAACTACATTTGTTACGTAGTTAGAGATTTTTGATGTAAATACCTTATCGTTAGGTATTCTGACGAAAATCCCATCGTAAGTTCTTATTAAAGTTGACATGATATGTATATCCTCAACAAACCCTGAAACACCATCTATCTCTACTTGATCTCCAATTTTTATGGGTCTCTCGAACATTATAAATACTCCCGAAACAAGATTAGAAACTATACTTTGACTTGCAAAACCTAATATTAAACCAAATATTCCACCAGCAACAAACAAACCTGAAATATTTACACCTATTTCAGGTAAAATTGATAGTACAACTATAAAAATTATAGAATAGTAAACAAACTTAAGCAAAAGATCGAGCCTATCTTTTGGTAATTTATCTTTCAAGTAGTATCTAAGTCTCAACCTTATAAAAGTAGCTAATACTATAGATAAAACAAAGATTATTATTAAACTAATAATTTTTATAGGTGTTAAATTTCCGTAAACTTTTGCATATAGTATCTCGCTCAGTGTCATAGCCTTTTCATATATTCAATTACACTTTCAAAAATTACTCTGCCTTGAGTATATGGATACCAAAAAGCCCTTTCGGGATGAGGCATCATACCCATGACATTGCCCAATACATTACAAATACCTGCAATGTTATAGATACTACCGTTTGGATTCCATGGATAGCCAGAGTAGTTACCATCTCTGTCCACATATCTAAAAACGATTTGATCGTTCGATCTAAGAGTTTCTACATACTCTTGTTCCTTTTCCATAGGAAAAGTTACTTTACCTTCAGCATGAGCAACTGGAAACATAACAACTTCCTTTTTCCCAAGTTTCCAAGTGAATATACATTTACCTTTATTTTCATGTTTTAAGAAACATGGACGACATTCAAATTTGCTTGAATTGTTTATTGTAAGAGCCATCATCGGTTTATCACTAATAGGTTTATCCTCATCAAACCCCGGTAAGGCTCCCAACTCAACTAGAACTTGAAATCCATTACATATCCCCAATACAGGATATCCATTTTTTATAAAATCCTCTAAATCTTTTTTTAAAACACTTTTTAATCTTGCAGAAAATATTGCTCCAGCTCTAATGTAGTCTCCAGCTGAAAAACCACCCGGAAAAACTATGCAATTATAGTCATTAAAAGACCTCTGCTCATTATCTCTAATCATATCACTGTAAAACTGCTTGAGATGAACACATTCAGCAAAAACACCACATTCTTTGAATGCTTTTACCGTTTCTTCTTCACAATTAGTTCCTTCAATTCTAACCACAGCTACCTTAATTTCGTCGATATCCATAAATTTTTAACATACAAGGTTGTAAAAAAATTTATTTGTTTTTGCAAATGCTCATCACAGGATGGATACAGCCTTAGCCTTGCTTATATCAGTATTAGTAATACTCATACTAATAAGGTTTAGAGTGAGCATATGTCTTGCAATACTCACGGGAGCTGTAATCTTAGGTTTGCTAAGTGTGGGATTGGTATCTTTTAAAGTTTTAGCACTCTCTATGATTTCTATTTCAACGATAAAAGTTGTATTGCTTGTAATTTTTGCATTTACACTTGGTTATTCTATGGAATACTTTGGATTGTTTGAAGAATTACAAAAATCAGCTGAGGAACTTGTACACAAATTTAGCGTTTCCTTACTTCCTCTACTCGTTGGATTGTTGCCTATGCCGGGAGGTGCTTTAGTTTCAGCTGTTATGATTAACAAACTCGTAAAGAAGTATAGTTTAAGTCCTGAAGAAGCTACTTTTATTAATTACTGGTTTAGACACGTATGGGTAACGATTTGGCCACTTTATCCAAGCATAATAATTGCCACTGCAGTAGTTGAAGTTTCACCAATAGAAATTGTTAGATCTTGTTTCATAATAGGTATTTCAGCATTAATTACTGCATTGATTTACGCATTTAAGTTGAATATTTTAAAAATAGAATATTTTTCTTTTAATCTAAAATCTATTAAATACATGTTGAAGTCCTTTTACCCCATAATTATTGTGGCTATCTTAGTTTTAATTGTAAAAATAGATATGCTATATACTCTGATATTAGCGATATTAGTAGTTTACATTCAGAATAAAGCTCATGTAAAAGATATAGCAAAAATACTGAAAAAAACATTTGATATAAAAATAATTATTCTCATATTTGCAGTAATGGGTTATAAAGCATTAATAGAGTACACTCACTCGGCAGAAACGTTCCTCCATCATTTAGAGTACTTTGGTATCCCTGCATCTATAGCTGCCTTTTCTGTTTCATTTATAATTGGATTTGCTACCGGTATAGAGCTTAGTTACTCTTCAATTGCCCTCCCACTATTAACAGCATTTATCGGAGTTGGGAGTAATTTAGTACCAGAAAGACTAATGATAACTATCGCTGGAGGATACTGTGGTGTTATGCTATCCCCCATGCACCTTTGTTTTGCTTTAACATCAGAATACTTCCATGCAGACATGTCAAAAACTTACAAATTTTTAATTCCAGCAGTTGCGTTTATAGCCTTAACATCTCTCGTTTTCTACTTTTTAGTTTAACCAGCTTCAAGCAATTCTATTCCATCATCAGTAAGTTTAAGCTTTCCATTTTCTTCAACAACAAACCCTTGTTGAATTAAATAGTCAATGTTAAATTTAAGTTGGAAATCAGTTAAGTTGAGTTCTTTTTTTACTTCATCTCTTGTTTTTCCTTGAATACCGATACATGCTACAATTTTTCTTCTTAAAGGATTTAATGCTGCTTTAAACAATCTCTCATGATGTTCTCTATCTCTAACTTTTTCACCCATACCCAAAAATATATAACACCAGAATTTCTATTTTTCGATAATTTTTTCCAAAATTTTTTCACCACAAATTTTTTTATTGTTACGTTTTCTATCACCTCTTTCACCGCTGGGTTTTAGCCCACAAGATTTTATTAGTTCCATTATGTTTCCAAGCCAAGTTTCAGGATCCAAAAAAAAGCATACTTTTCCGGGGTATATTCTGTAAAGTCTTCTATATTCTACAGGTGTTACATTACCCATTACTACATTAGCTCCACACTCGAATATATCATTAATATCTCCAATTTTTGTTCTTAAAGCTGTTGTAGCTGGAATGTTTGTATCAGCACACAAAATTCTGGTTACTGCAATCACTTTCATCGTTAATTCAACACTTCCCGGATTTTGTTTTTCCAATGGAGTATCCAAACAAGGTATAAATGGCCCTATACCAAGCATATCAAAATCCCAATTAACAAAAGTTACAATATCGTTTACTATATCATCTATCCTCTGTCCCGGCAAACCAACTATATTTCCTGATCCAGTCTCATATCCCAGATTTATTAAATGTCTCAAACACTCAAATCTTCTACTTAACTCTCTACCTGTAAGTTTTTTAAAAAGTTCAGCATTAGAGGTCTCTTGTTTTAAAAGATACCTATCCGCTCCAGCTTCCCTCCATTTTTTATATACTTCTTCACTTTTTTCCCCAACTGAAAGAGTTACAGCAAGCTTTGTAGTTTCCTTTATTTCTTTAATTATCCTACAGAGTTTTTCATCATACAAGTTGTTCTGTCCAGATTGCAAAACTACAGTCCCATATCCCAAATCCTCAGCGTAGTGTGCTAATCTAACTATTTCCTTTTCATCCATAGCATATCTTTTTATATTAGCACCTCTTCTAATACCACAGTATGCACAGTTGTTAACACAAATATTAGAGAATTCTATTATAGCTCTTAAATAAATTTTTCTATCAAAATATTTGTCTCTAATTTTTTTTGCTTCCCTAAATAAAATATCCTTAGGTAGAGAAAGTGATTTTTTTATATTTTTAATTAATTTCACACTCATTTTAATTTATGTTGTAAAAATAAAAGAATAAAAAATTTAGTGGTTAGCTAAGAGAACGTCCAAGAAATCTATAACGCCGTTGTGATTTAAGTCTAAGGAGGGCTTAACGTAGCTGAAGTTACCCACGTATTCCAAGACCTCCTTAGCTTTCGGCGTTAGCTTGCCCAGAAGTAGCTTCGCCATTAGCTTCGCAGTTTCGACATGGTGGTGGAATCCGTCGAATTCGTAACCGTAGATCATCCTTGGTACTGGAACACCGCTGTGAACGTGGGTTGCAAATTTCAAGCCGAGATGCTTGCATATTATCTCTCCCAACTTATCTGCCGGCTGATACTTCTGCCCGATAACGCTCTCTATCTCCTTAACCTCTTCCGGCGTTAGAGTTATGTTCGCATACTTCTTAACAACCTCAGCCGGATTCTCTCCCTTCTTTATTAGCTCGGCCATGTAGTAAACGCTCCTCTTTATGTGCTTCAGCTTGTTGAAGTCTATCGATCTGCCGTATTTGACTCCCAGCGTAAGTCCTCCGGTTTCGTGATCGGCGGTAACGATTACTACAGTATGCCCGAGCCTCGCGAAGTCCAAAGCAGTTGCAACAGCCTTATCGAATTCCAACGTTTCCGCTACTACCGAAGCTGGGTCGTTTATGTGGCATGCGTGATCTATCCTTCCACCCTCGACCATTATGAAGAACCCCTTGGGATTCCTACTCAGAACTTCAAGAGCCTTTTCGGTCATTTCTGGAAGGTTGGGTATATCCTTACCTCTATCAAGGACGAAGGGAATGTTGTCTTCCGCAAACAGACCCAAGATGTGATCGCCGTTAGCCTTCTCCAACTGCGTTCTGTTGTAAACTATTACGTATCCTTCCTTCTTTGCGAGAGTTAGAGTTGAACTGTTGAACTCTTTCAATCCACCTCCCAAAAGAACGTTCACCTTATGCTCTATTTCCTGCAGGGCTATGTCCTTTTCCATGTGCCTATACTTCACGTGGGCTGCAAATACTGCTGGAGTTGCGTCGGTAATCCTCGTCGTAGTAACTAAGCCGGTCGATTTGCCCAGCTTCTCAGCCAACTCCAAAACCGTGGGCAGAGAATATAGCTTTCCGTCCTTCCAAACCATCGAATCCATCTCGTTGTAAGTCTTAAAGCCTGTAGCTAAAGCGGTTCCAGCAGCAGCCGAATCCGTCACTTCCCCGCTAAGAGAATCCGTTAACTCATAGCCGGTTGAAGTCCAGTTGAAGTGCTCCATCGTCAGGTTTCCGTATGTCAGTTCGGTAAGATGCAACTGAGCTAAGCCCATTCCATCTCCTATCATGAGTATAACGTTCTTTATTCCGTGGTCGAACGAGAGAGTTACGTTTCTGTCCCAAGGCATACCCTTGGCGACTTCCAAACTCTTCTCAGTCCATCCGTGCTTTAGGGCTGTCTCCATCGCCATCTTCTGCTGAGTTTCATTCGGATACCAGACGAACCTTATTTTCATCTCGTCTCCCTTTATCTCCACTATCCTGTAGGCGAGAGGATACGTGCATAGGGATGGACAAGCCACCTCGTATATTCCGTGGTAGTATGCTATGTCTGTAGTGTGCAAGTGCCCGCAGAAGACTACGATATGGTGCTTGTTAGCGTATTTTTCCAAGATGCTGAGCACCTCTTTGTAGTTAGAAACCCTGAAGTTGGGGTTCATTCCTCCCTTATCCCAGGGAGTGGGGTGGAACAGCAATGCGTGATGCTCCGCGATTATTATCCACTTCTCCTTTGCATGCTTAAGCACGTTTTCGAGCCATCTCAACTGCTTCTCCGATATATGTCCTCCCCAAGTGTCGTACAGCATCTTTTCTGGATCGTTCGTGTTCAAGCATATAAGCAGAACGTTCTTCGAAACCCTTACTGCGTAGTAGCTCTTACCTCTGAAGAGCCAAGGCTCGTAGTGGTTTATGAAATCCTTTAAAGTCCAGTGGGGCTTGCCTTTCAGCCATTCCTTATCTACATCGTGATTTCCGGGAATAACGTACCAAGGAATATGCAATGATTCGAGAGCTCTCAAAGCTGCAAGATGGTTTTCTGGCTCAGAATTCCTTGTCAAATCGCCCAGAACCAGCACAAAATTAACTTTCCCGTCAACATCCTTTAAGACTTTTTCGAACCTTTCGTAGCTGTTCGAATATAGTTTGGCCGTGTTCTGCGTTTTGAACACGCATACGTGTGGATCCGCTATCACTGCAAATTTTAAACCAAAAGCTGTATGCATTGCCAAAATTAGAATTGTTGCTGCAATTACTACAGACTTTACTGAAGTCATAAAAGTAAAAGTTATTCTTTGGTAAATAAATCTTATCTAAATAAAATATATATCGAATATACAATAGAGATTAGATATAGAGTATATCTTAAAATTGCTTTTTTGATTAACCTTTCAAAAACCTTAAATTGTACAATGCGTAATGAAAAAAGATGTCTGAAAAAGATAAAAAACAAGAAAAATTCATTATAAAGAGGGATGGTTATCCTTCTAAGGGAGAAGTAGTAATTGGGACTGTAACAAGAGTTCTTGATTTTGGAGCTTTTGTATCCCTCGATGAGTACGAAAACAAAGAAGGTCTTGTTCATATAAGTGAAGTAGCTCCGGGATGGATTAAAGATATAAGAGACTACGTTAAGAAAGGGCAAAAAGTAGTTTGCAAAGTTCTCGATGTTAATCCCAAGAGAGGCCATATAGATCTATCAATAAAAGATGTAAATGAAAGACAGAAAAGAGAAAAAATATTACAATGGAAAAACGAAATGAAAGCATTTAAGTGGTTAGAGATAGCAGGAGAAAAATTAGGCATTGATAAAAAAGAGCTAATAAAAATAGGAAAAAAACTAATAAAAACGTTTGATACTGTTTATGGAGCTTTTGAAGAAATTGCATTTGAAGGCGAAGAAGTCGTAGTAGATATTGTAGGAGAAAAATTGGCTAAAACAATGGCTGAAATTGCAAAAGAAAATATAAAACCACCAAAAGTGAAAGTTAGAGGATACTTTGAGCTCAGAAGTAATGCACCAGATGGTATTGAAAGAATAAAGAAGGCTCTGATGGAAGCATATAAACAAGCTAAGAACGTTGAAATGAAAATTGAATACATAGGTGCTCCAAGATACAGAGTAACTGTTGAGGCTGAAGACTACAAGATAGCAGAAAAAGCATTAAAGAACATAACAAACGCAGTCTTAAAAGCGATAAAAAAACTTGGTGGTGTTGGTAACTTTGTTAGAGAGCAAGTATAAGGTGTCTATAAAATGAAAGTTAGAATGAGAAAGTGTCCTAAATGCAATACATATACATTAAAGGATGTTTGTCCAAAGTGCGGTACAAAAACTGTAATGCCCATTCCACCAAGGTTTTCACCTGAAGACCCATATGGAAAGTATAGAAGAAAGCTTAGAAAAGAGTTAGGTTTCTTTTATAGGAGGTGAAGTTAATGTTAAAAAGAGTTGATGTTAGATATACAGTAAATCCGGAAGATATTTCAATAAAAAATCCAATTTTTATAGAGGGTTTACCCGGAATAGGTCATGTTGGTAAATTGGTAGCCGATCATCTTGTAAAAGAGCTAAAAACAGAAAAAATAGTGGAAATTTACTCTCATCATTTCCCACCTCAAGTAATGGTGAAAGATGATGGAACTATTTCTATACCAAAAAACGAAATATATGCATACAAATCTGAGGGAGAGAGTCCAGATCTACTGATACTTGTAGGAGATTTCCAGAGTATAAGCAACGAAGGACATTTCGAACTTGTAAACACATACATAGATATAGCAAAAAAATTCAATACAAAGAGGATTTTTACACTTGGCGGTTACGGAATAGGAAAGTTAGTTGAAGAACCATACGTTCTTGGAGCAGCAAACAAGAAAGAACTTGTAGAGGAATTAAAACAGTATGGCGTTAAATTTGAGGAAGGTGAACCGGGTGGGGGAATTATTGGAGCTTCAGGTTTGCTACTTGGAGTAGCTATGCTTGAAGGCATAGATGCAGCAAGTCTTATGGGTGTTACTTCAGGATATATGGTTGATCCGAAAAGTGCTAAAGCTGTGCTTGAAGTTCTTATGAAAATTCTAAAGTTGGAAGTTAGTTTAGAAGCCTTAAATGAAAGAGCAAAAGAAATGGAGAAATTAATAGCCCAAATAAAAGAATTACAGGAGAGCACTATGCAGCAGTGGAAGGGTGAAGAAGACTTAAGATACTTCAGATAAGATTTTTTTCTTTAAGCATTTTAAAGCATTTTCTTAATAAATCTCTTACTTTTTTTCTTTCCCATACTCCTCCAAGTTTGATTGCTGTTTTCTTTAAACTACCGCATTCCAAAAATAAATTGAGTATATATTTCTCTTTCTCATCAAGCTCAAGATTTTTTAAGGATTTTTTAGCTATTTCTATTAAATCTTCAGAACCATAGTACATTTCTTCAGGTAGTATTGGTTTTTCAAAAGGTTCAAATTCAAACTTTATTAAATAAACTTTTTCAATATTCCCATATATATTTCTAATTTCTTTAATTAACTCTTCTTTATTGTTAAATCCTTCTTCCTTAGCTATAGCATCGTCTATTTTATCAAGATTTTTTTCTTCAACTTTTATTATTTTAGCCTTACCTATGATTTTGCCCCCACAGTGAACAAAAACTTCTTCTCCCTCTTTAACGTAACATTTTTTTCTAATCGTAGATTTTTTCTTACCACATACAAGTAATTTCTTATATTTATTTTTAAATTCAAGATGTTTCATTAGATCACCTACTAAACTTCTTCACCAAGATATATTCCATCACTCGTTCTTACTACTTCAAATTTAACGTAATCGCCGACTTTCTTATTAGTTTTGACAGTAATTGTTCTTTCTTTAACAGAAACTATTTTTTCATTTTTTAGCCTACCAGGTAAAACAATTCTTCCAATTAAAATTTCCCCTTTTCTTATTGGAGAAGGATATCTCTCCCTTTTTTCAATTCCAAAGTCATCTGGACTAAGAATTAGTTTTATACCGTATTCTTTTTCAAGCTCTTTTAATCGAGAATAAAACTGCGGAAAACTCATAGGTTTAGTCTTAACTTTTCTACCATGTTTGTAAGGTATATATTTTTGTATTCCCAAAGGAGGCCACTTCTTTCCAGCTCCAATACTTAGAGAGAATTCTATTATCTTTCTTATCTCCCTATCGTTATATCCCGGAACCCAAACTGGAGCTATTAACAGATCAATTTTGCTTTCCGCAATTTTTTTTGCTACATTTAGAATTTTCTCCAATGGATATTTTACGCCAGAAAGTATGTTAGCTATTCTTTTATCCAATGCACTTATTGATAGATTTATTCTATCAACATACTTTTCGAGCATTTCAATTTTTTCTTCATTTAACAGAGAACCATTCGTTTGCATTGAAATAACTTCAACTTCACTTATTTTTCTGATTCTTTTAAGTAATTCCTCCATGTACGGGTATAAAGTTGGTTCACCTTGCCCATCTAAGTGTACTTCAACACCTTTTCCTTTAAACTTTGCTAAATCTTTAACGCATTTTGCCAAATATTCTGGTTCTACGACGTAATCAGTAATTCTTGTCTTACTACATTTACCTTCATCTACACTACAGAACGCACAACAAAAATTACAACCAGTAACTCCTCTAACTTGGAGTAAGTTCGTTCCTCTATCTATTATTCCAAAGTAGGGGTTTCCAAGTAAAGGTATTCCGCTTTCCTTAGTTATAACTTCAAGATTTCTTTTTGTTACATGACTGAGTAGTCTTCTTGGTTCACCCATCGATATAATATACTCAAGTGGATATTTCCTCTCAAGTTTTTTAAAATGTTTAATTGGTATTCTTACTTCTATGAAATTTCTTATTACAAAAACTTTTTCATTCGTATTTCTATCTTCAAAGCTTCTAATATTTAACACTTTAAATCTAAATCCAGTTGGTTATTTTTCTCTTATGCTACTAAAACCAATTGCTGAGAATAGATTTGCCAATATGACAAACAAACCAAAAACAGATATTTGAGGAGTCAATTTTTGAATATTCATCATTTCACTAAAAGAATTGATTTCAAACACTTGTTTAAACGAGTAAAAAACAAAAATTGAGAGTAAAAAACAAACTAAACGAAGGATAAAAGCCAAAGCAAAGCCCTTAGCTCTATATCTCAAGTAAGCTTTTAAATGAGAGAGCAAATCAAACAGAAGAGAAAAATAAGTAATTGCCAAAACTAAAAGCAAACCTAACGATAGAATTTTAAAATTCCAAAATAAAACAGCAATAATAGGCAGTAAAAAAGATAATATAAGTATGATTAGCATTATTACTCCATTTCCAATCATAACTTTTTCTTTACTGTTTCTTCCCAAGTTAATCCAAGCTATCGCAACTAAAATAGCACCAAAAACACATAAAAAACCAGACAATGGTGAGAAGTACATTAAAATTAAACCAAATAAAATAAACAAATATCCAAGTGTACCAAGTTTGTTTGTCATAAAAAATTAGCTAAAAATTAAAAATCAGGCAAACGCTTTTTGAAGGGGTGGTACTACCTGCTTCTTTCTGCTCATTACTCCATCAAGCCAGACGCTCTTTCCTTCAAGCTTTACACCAAATGCTTTTTCTATAACACTTGGATCATCTGTCACAACCAGGAGTTCTGTTCCTTCCTTCATTATGTCTGTTAGCATAAGGATTACGCTGTGGTATCCTCCTTCCTCCTTCATCTTCTTCATTTCTTCGTAAATCTCATCTATTCTGTCTTTAATAACACCCAAATCAATAAGTTCAACTTGTCCAATTCCAACTTTTTTACCAGACATGTCAAAATCTTTAAAGTCTCTCGTAATTATATCTCTTGCACTTAAGTTACTGACATCAGCCAATTTACATTTGAGATCAATTCCAAATTGAACTATATTGTCGATTCCTGCAATCTTGGCTAACTCCTCCGCAACTTTTTTGTCGAGTTCAGTTGTAGTTGCAGATTTGAATATGACTGTATCGCTTAAGATAGCTGATAGCATTAAACCAGCCATATCTTTTGGTATTTCTACGCCAGTCCAATCAAACAAGAGCTTTAGTACTGTTCCCGTACAACCTACTGGGAAGTTCACGAAGAGGATTGGGTTTGGTGTGGTTACATCCCCAATTTTGTGGTGATCAATTATTCCAATTAGTTCAGCTTTGTCAAGGTTTTCTGGAGCTTGAGAAAGCTCACTGTGATCAACTAACACAACTTTTTTACCATCAACATCAGTAACTGTTTCAGGAACACTAACACCAAATTTTTCAAGGGCAAAAGCAGTTTCTGGATTTGGTTCTCCCTGTTTTGCGGGAATTACCTCATCATCTACCTTTATTATTCCACAGCCTTTTTCTTTCCATTTGTTCAACAAGTAGGCAGTAACTATTGCAGATGCTATTGAGTCCGTGTCCGGGTTCTTGTGTCCAATAACATATATGGGGCTCATAATTGGAATTATTGCTAAGATATTATTAATCTTTTTATTTTTATTAGGTTTGTAAGCGATTACGAATTTATTGGAATCCATTCAAGAACTACTCCACTACCTATCCTCTCAACACTTGCAAGTTTAAACCTTGCATTAACTCGGCCTTCAGCAAAGCTCACTCCTTCTCCAAAAACAAAACCACCAACATAGGTATATATTTTATCAACAAGATTGCTCTTTAAAAAGCTTGCAATAACTTTACCCCCGCCTTCCACCATAAGTTTTCTAACACCAATTTTACTTAAAAAAGACATAAGTGAATACAAATTTACTTTATCTTCTCCTAATACTACTATCTCTGCATACTCCTTCAATTCTGCAACTCTGTTTTCATCAGCTTTATTTGTTACTGCGATTATAGTTCTCGCATCCTTAGACAAAATCTTAGAGTTCACAGGTGTTCTCGCTTTGCTATCAAGTACAATTCTAATAGGATTTGGATCCTTACCTTCTGAAATTCTCTTTTTTCTAAGCTCGTTTGATTTGACTGTTAGAGAGGGGTTATCTGATAAAACAGTACCAATTCCTACCAATATGGCATCACTTTCGGCTCTTAATTTATCAACTCTAATCAAATCTTCTTTACAGGATATTCTAACTTGTTTCCTTCTCCAATCAGTAAGTCTCCCATCTATACTGATTGCCGCATTTATAAAAACAAACGGCTTCATTCTAAGTCAGCTCTCTGTAAGGTATTCCTATTTTCTCAAGAGCTCTTAAAAATTCTTCCTTAGCTTTACTTACGAGATTTTTATCATGTCCGTTAAACTTGACTTTTACGTATCCTTTTTTTGGATAGCTACCTATGGAAATTTCTTTGTATTTCTCAGATAACTCTTTTAAAATGTCTGCAATTTTATCTTCAAAACTTTCAACTCTAACTCTTTCCTCATAGTATGGCAAGCATCCAAATTCTTTTTCAACTTTTGAGAATATATCTTTCATTTCTTCGGGGACTCCGGGCATAACTAAGACATTTTCAATAATAAATCCCGGTGCTGCACCTACATCATTTTTTATAACTCTTGCCCCCTCAGGAAGAGTGGCCATTTTTTCAATCGCTTTTCTACTGCTAACTCTACCTTCCATCGTTTTTACAGCATCTTTGTTCAAAACAAGCTTTTTTCCAAGAGCTTTTGCAACACCTTCTGCAGTAACATCATCATGAGTTACACCCAATCCACCCGTAACAATAACAAACTCAGAAATTTTCCTTAACCTTCTCAATTCTGAGGCTATATCATCAACATCATCCGGAACAACTACTATTCTCAAAACATCATGCCCAGACATAGTCAATTTCTTTGCAAGGTATGTTGCATTTGTATTGTCTATATCACCTGCCAAGATTTCATTACCCACACTCATTATTGAAAACTTTGAAGGAACCATAGACTATCAATTTCCTTACACATTATATATTTTCCTTAAGTTTTCAAGTACTCTTGATGCTAGTACAACATCTCTAACATCAACATACTCACGTTCAGTATGACAATTTTCAAGATTTCCCGGCCCAAAAACAACAGTATCCCATCCCTTTTTATTCAAATTTACAGCATCTGTCCAGGAAGGCATGTATCCAGTTTCTGGCTCAATTCCCGCTAATATAACTGCTTTTTCAAGAATTTTATGAACAAGAATAGATTCAAATGGATCTGCCACTTCTAAAATCTTAACTTTACCATACTTCTCTGCAATTTCGAGAGTTTCAAATATAAGTTTGGAAACAAACCCTGAAGAAATTAAATATTCCATTTTAACTGTACAAAGATAGGGAGTAACATAGATGTTTTCAGGTTTAGACCAAATACCAAGTAAGTTAAGCTTACCTTTCACTTTAAGTTTATTAATTAGCTCAATTGCCAGTTCAATTGCATTTTTCTTAGGCATAGATGCGTGAGATTTCTCACCTACTACATCAACTTGAAATTCAAAAACACCCCAATGTTTTGAGCATATTTTAAGTTCGGTTGGTTCCATTACAATAGCTTTACTTGGTTTTCTAACTTCTGCGAAGTGTTGTGAACCTATCCCTGTTTCTTCTTCATCAACAAAAAATACGCAGTTGAAAGCAGCTTTTTCAAGAGCCAATAGTATTGCTGCGATACTTGCTTTATCATCAGCCACACCAGTTCCAAAACATAGATTTCCCATCTCTCTAAAATCTGAAACTCTTTCTACAGTATCCAAGTGTGCTGTAACCCACAAATCTTTTTTAAAATCAACAACAACGTTACCTACTTCGTCAATTTTAGGAGAGTAACCAAGCCTCTTTAAATAACTAACTAAAAATTCTGAAAGTTCTTTTTCCCTACCAGATTGAGAATCTATTTTTGCGAGTTTTTTAATTAAACATTTAGCTTTTTCAATGTTCATCGTAGTATTTAATACTTAAAAGAGAATTAAATTTTATTGTGATAAAAATAATAACGAGAAAAGCGAATATAGATGACTGCGAAAATTTTGTAAGATGCTACTTAAATGCATATAGGGGCTTAGAATTTTATGCATACTCGACAAAAAGAGATGTTAGAGGTTACTTCAAATGGTTAATGAAGAGAGATGAAAAAGGATTTTTTTCAGCTGATATCTTAGTTAAAACTCAAAGTTTTGATTGGGAATTAATTAGAGGTGTTGGATTTATAGCATGTGATTCAAATTGGTATAGCAAATACGAAAATAACTATGTTTGTGAAATTCATGAAATATTCGTGAATAGAGAATGGAGAGGACTGGGAATTGGAACTTTACTTATGAGGGAAGCTATAAACTACGCTAAGCAAAAAAGTAGAGATAAATTAGAATTATGGGTTGGAGAAAGAAACTACGAAGCTATAAGTTTTTACAGAAAATTTGGATTCTTAGAAAAAGAGAAGAACGGGTGCTGGATTAGGATGGTCAAGTATATTCGGTATCCAAATGTTCGGTAAAAACTTGGGTGGGGAAAATCCATGGCTTTCATTAATACCATTAATAGGGATGTTTATGGTCGTAATGAATACAAGCATTCTAAATGGTAGCTCTACCAAAGATTTTTCATACTGTTTAGAGTTGTTCAAGCCGTCAATGGAGCGGTTATAATAAGTAACAGCTTAGCTCTTATAACGGAGCTATTCCCTTCGGGGCAGAGGGGCGGCTATGGGAGTTGAATCGATCTTAATAGCAACGTCCTTTGCCTTAGGCCCAGTAATAGGTGGATTGTTAACAACTAACTTGAGCTGGCACTGGGTTTTTTACATAAACGTTCCTATTGGTGTAGTTGGTATAATCGCCGCTTTACTGTTATTCCCACCCCCTTGGGGGTGTTGCGAAAGAGCCTATAGACTACATCAGAGTTATACTATTAGCAATTGGTCTTGGATTTTTCACCCTCGCAGTAATAAAAGGCCAAGACTGGGATTGGTGGAACAGGAAAACAGTTCTCAGCTTCGTAATTTCTATTGCTTGGTTAATTGCTTTCGTCGCGAGAGAAGTTAATTGTGAATATCCAATATTAGATGTTAGCCTGTTCAAGATAAAGGAATTTTACAGCTACACCATTTCACTTCATTTCAGGCTTACACATGTTGTCTAACATAAGTGTAAACGATGACTTCTGGTCTCTCGCCATACCTTTCACTACACTTGGTTCAGGTATTGATATGATGATGCCGGCAGCCATGAACGTTATGATGAGTTCAGTTCCAAAGGAAAAAAGCTGGAATGGCGAGTGGAACATTCCAAACATCTAATTCGCTGGAGAGTAGCATAGGCATAAGTTTTGGAGGAGCTATTTTTACCAGAAAGATGAACGAGTTAATCGTAAACTTTGGAAGCACAATTCCGACCCCTCAAATGATAAAAATGATGAGCTTACTTGTAACTAAGGGTAAAATTTTGCCACTATTAGAAATTACGGATGCGTTCATAAAAAGCTTACATGCCGTATTCACAACAGCTATACCAATAGTTACGATAAGCTTAATAATTGCTGCACTATTCGTTAAAGGAACAGAACACCTAAGAAATACGAGATTGGTTAATAAAAATAGTTAAATTTTTTAATTTAAGCTTTGGCAGCCTCTTTCTGAGCCATCTTAGACTTTATCTTCTTCAACCTTATTATGTTCTCTCTATCCTGTTCTTCGAGTTTAAATGTTATATACTTTGCTGCTTCTTTCATGCTCGGAATTACTCTGTATTCGAGAGCGTTAACTCTCCTCTTTGTCCTTTCAATTTCCTCTATTAATCTTTTTACAGTAGTCTCGATTTCTGCTACTTCGAGTATAGCATCAACCAATTCCTCGTAAGCAGCTACTGCCTCGTCAATTCTCGCAGTAGTGGCTATTACTCCATATTCTCTTTCAACGACTTTTCTCCTGATTTTTTCTCTTTTAACAACTGGAACTACTACACCCATTATGTTCTTTCTCTTTATCGTAAAAGTCGGTTCACACTGACAAGATATAGCTACTGCTTTCACCGCAAGAACGCCGTCAACAGCTTTTGCTAAAGCCATTTTTTCTCTCGCCTTGTTGTACTTATCCACCATTCCTCCAATGACCTCTTTCGCCTCCTCCAATATTTCTCTGAACTCCATTATTAAGCCGTCTCTTTTCATCTTTAGCAATGCGTGACCTCTAGTAGCCATCTTTATCCTTCTCTTTAACTTTATAAGCTCCATTCTCGTAGGTTTTATGTCCGACATTGTCATTAGCTATCCCTCCAAAAAAAATTAAATTAAGCTGCAGCCTCCGCAGCTTCTTCAGTCTTCTCTTCTCTCTTCTTTCTGTAAGCTGGGTGATACTTCTCTATGTACTTCTTCTCAATCTTTGTTAACTCGCTTTCAGGTAGGAGAGCTAACAATTCCCAACCCAAGTCGAGTGTATATTCGATGTCTCTATCTTCATACTTGCCCTGCTGAATGAATCTCTTCTCGAACTCGTCTGCAAATCTCAGATAAGCTCTATCCCTCTCCGACAAAGCCTCTTCACCGACTATTGCTACTAAACCTCTCAGGTCAACACCCTCTGCATAAGCTGCGTACATCTGGTCGTTCCACTGGACATGGTCGTCTCTCGTCATTCCCTCTCCAATACCTTCCTTCATCAACCTGCTGAGAGATGGCAGAACGTCTATTGGTGGGTATATACCCTTTGCGTGAAGTTCTCTGCTAAGAACGATCTGTCCCTCAGTTATGTATCCAGTAAGGTCTGGAATGGGATGAGTTATATCGTCACCGGGCATTGTAAGTATAGGCATCTGAGTGATTGTTCCCTTTCTTCCTCTAATTCTTCCAGCTCTTTCATATATAGTGGCTAAGTCTGTGTACATGTATCCCGGATAACCTCTTCTACCGGGAACTTCTTCTCTTGCAGCAGACATTTCTCTTAAAGCTTCACAGTAGTTAGTCATATCTGTAAGGATGACTAAGACGTGCAGATCATACTCGTAAGCTAAGAACTCTGCTGCAGTTAGAGCCATTCTCGGAGTCAAAATTCTCTCTATAGCCGGGTCACTAGCCAAGTTTAAGAAAACAACTGCTCTTTCAAGAGCTCCAGTTCTTTCAAAATCTTTCATAAACTGGTAAGCTTCCTCATGTGTAATACCCATAGCAGCGAAAATAACTGCGAATTCTTCACCTTCACCTCTAACCTTTGCCTGCCTAGCAATCTGCAAGGCTATGTCGTTGTGAGGTAATCCAGAACCGCTGAATATCGGCAATTTCTGTCCTCTAACTAAGGTGTTCATACCGTCTATTGCAGATATACCAGTCTGTATAAATTCCCTCGGATACTGTCTTGCGTATGGATTTATAGCTGCACCTATAATTTCTCTCCTCTCTTCAGGCACTATCTTTGGACCACCGTCTATTGGTTCTCCACTTCCAGATAGAACTCTACCAAGCATGTCTTTTGAACAAGGCAATCTAACTATATCTCCAGTAAATCTAACAGTTGAAGATGAATCAATACCTCTCGTACCTTCGAAAACCTGAACGACCACAATATCTTTTGAAGTATCCAAAACCTGACCTCTCTTAACAGTTCCATCAGGTAGAGTAATAGTAACGAGTTCTCCAAAGCCAACAGGCTCTGTTTTTTCAACAAATATTAAAGGTCCTGCTACTTTACTAATTGTTTTATACTCCTTCATTACCACCACCACCAAAAAAATTTAAAATTATTCACCAAATAAGGCGGCTTTTATCTTGTTCATAGCATTCTCAAGAGCGGTCTTGTAATCTTCCTCAAACTTTGCTCTTGCAAATTCTTCCTTACCCGGAACGTTCAGTATTTCATCTATTAGCTTACCCTGTTCAAGTGCTTTGTAGAACCAATCGTTCAAAGTCTTTATTGCTTTGAGTAAATCGTACTGTTTCTGAGGTGAACAGAATGAGTCAACTGGATGGTATGCATACTGTTGTAGGAACACTTCTCTAATCAGTCTTGCAACTTCAAGCAAAATTCTCTGAGATTCTGGTAAAGCATCGCTACCGACCAACTGAACGATTTCCTGCAAGTTAGCCTCTTCCTGCAGAACTTCCATAGCCCATCTTCTCAATTCGCCCCAATCTGGTGCAACATTCTTTTCGTACCATTCCCTAAGGGTTTCAACGTACAAGCTGTAACTCTGCAACCAGTTTATAGCTGGGAAGTGTCTTCTTGCAGCAAGTTTTGCATCTAACGCCCAGAAGACTTTCACTATTCTGAGTGTGTTCTGTGTAACTGGTTCACTGAAGTCTCCACCCGGTGGAGAAACTGCTCCTACGACAGTTACGCTTCCAATATTTCCTGAAAGAGTTTTAACTCTACCAGCCCTCTCGTAGAACTCAGCAATTCTTGATGCTAAATATGCAGGGTAACCTTCTTCACCCGGCATCTCTTCAAGTCTTCCAGAGATTTCTCTCATAGCTTCAGCCCATCTGCTTGTTGAATCTGCCATTATACTCACATCATATCCCATGTCCCTGAAGTATTCAGCTATGGTAATTCCAGTGTAAACTGAAGCTTCTCTTGCTGCAACAGGCATGTTTGATGTATTAGCTATTAAAACTGTTCTCTCCATAAGTGGTTTTCCACTTCTTGGGTCTATTAGTTCTGGGAATTCTTCAAGAACTTCTGTCATCTCGTTTCCTCTTTCGCCACAACCTATGTAAACGACTATGTGTGCATCACTCCACTTTGCAAGCTGATGCTGTGTAACAGTTTTACCACTACCAAATGGTCCGGGAATTGCAGCTGTACCACCCTTAGCTACTGGGAACATTGTGTCTAAGATTCTCTGTCCTGTGATTAGGGGTATTACTGGCGGTAGCTTTTCCTGATATGGTCTCGCTTCTCTAACAGGCCATTTGTGATACATCTTTAGTTCGGTTCCATCGTCAAGAACCGCTATTGTGTCCTCTACTGTAAAACTACCATCGTATATCTCAGTTATAGTCCTCTCTCCTATTTTTGGTGGAACTAAAACTTTGTGTTCAACTAACTCTGACTCCTTAACTACTCCTAAGATATCTCCACCCTTTACTTTGTCACCTTTCTTAACAACAGGCTTGAAATCCCATTTTTTGTTTCTGTCCAGTCCCGGAACATGAATACCTCTGCTTATAAAGTCACCACTTGCCTCTTTTAAGGCTGGTAGTGGTCTCTGAACACCATCATAGAATGATTTAATAAGACCAGGCCCTAATTCAACGCTTAAGGGCATTCCTGTATTTTCAACTCTGTCTCCCGGTTTTATTCCAGAAGTGTCTTCGTAAACCTGTACAAGCGTTTTGTTCCCAACAATACCTACTACTTCACCCATTAAACCTTCTTCACCTACATAGCAGACGTCGTACATCCTCGGCTTTATTCCTTCCGCCACTACTAATGGTCCAGAAACTCTATAAACTTCACCAACCCTACCAGACGTTTTCACTTCCATAGGTCAACACCTATTGCCTTTCTTATCTTTTCTCTTAACTCTTCTACACCAGCCTCGCCACCCACCTTAACAAAAGTGGGTTCAAGACTTTCCTCCACCCTCATCTTAACATGGAGAGGCAATTTTTTATAAAAATCATACTTTATTACAACTATACCTTTCTTACCAAGTAAACTTTCAACTATTTGCGGTAATTCCTCCTCATTCTCAACATCAATAATATCTCTGATACCAACAAGCCTAAATCCAAGATTGAAATCCGGATCCCCTACTACTATCAAACGGCTCATACCATCACCAACTGCTCTTCTATAGCTTCATTTGATAGACCTTCCCATTTACCCCACCCAATAACTCTTAAATTGTCCACTTCAATCTTTTTAAGACACATGTAGTGTAATACTGGTAGTATCGACAGTGGGTAGTGATCTGCCTTCTTTGCCACTTCTTCCATCCAAACTCCATCCAGTTTTATTTCAACTTTTGAAAAGCTTCCTTCCTCCAAAGTTATATCTTTCCAGAACCAGTATCCCTCCAAAGCTTTAACGAGTTCATCAAGAGGTAAGCTAACGAGCTTTCTTGCTTCGTCTAAGTCAAGTTGATACCCTCCCGGAATTATTTTTTCAATTATTTTTTCTGAGGGTACGTCATCCAGTTTAAGCCTAAGTATTGTTTTCGCATTCTTAATATCTATTTCTTTCCTTATAAAATCAACGAAGAGTTTTAGAGGTTGATCTGGTGTCTTCAGATTTAATATCTGTGAATAGTATATTTTGTAAAGCTCATCTTCTATCTGCCCTATAGATTCTTGCCCAATCTTTGAAAGAGTTTCATAGTAGGGTGTTCTATCAAAAGCTTTGATTATTTCATCTATGTCCTTTGCAGTCAAAGACTTGTAGAAATCGTAGCTGAACTCTCCGACAGGAACAAGTGTTTCCTCGATCTCTTCTTGGCTGACATTTGCAAGCTTACCTCTCAAGATGTTTATTATGTTCCAGATATCCCATCTCTTTAAATATTCGAATATTAGCTCTTTTGCAGCACCGAAAGATACATCAAGGATTCTCCTATATTTTCTAAATAAATGAAGTGATAGTGCGTAGTCAATAAGTCTTGGACCAGTATATTTGTAAGATAGTTCATCTATCTCTTTCTTGTATTCGGATTCTTCAAGATACCTTACAACTTCGTGAAAGTCCATGTTTAAGAGCTTTCTAAATTCCTCTTTTGGTATCAAGCTTCTTTTCATCACTTTTACTCTTGCAACAATGTACGCCCATTGAGATTTCTTACCGAGAGTTAACATAGTCAATCACTCCCCGAACAGGATTTTAGATACTTCACTCATTTTACTTTCATAAACTTGGGATAGTATATCGTCAAAGGTAAGGTTTAACCTCACCTCTCCATCAGTGCTCTCAAGAATGACTCCACCAAGACAATCTATATTTCCACCATATCTGTATCCTTTTTTGTTAGAAATTATTTCCCTAACCAAATTTTCGTCATCTTTATTAGAGTAAACTACCGCTTCTTCAAGCTCACAACTATCAATTAGTTTTTCCAGCAATTTTCTCTTTTCTTCTGGATCCATCTTCTTAATCCTATCTTTCACAATATTCAAAACTTCCTCTAAAATTTCTTTTCTCTTGTTCAACATTAATCTTTTCATTTCAAGATTGACGCTTGAGATTTCCTGTTTTTTGTATCTTTCAGCTTCTTTTTCTGCTTCTTCTCTTGCTTTTTTAATTATTTCCTCAGCTTCAGCTTTTGCTTCCGCTATAATTTCCTCAGCCTGTTTTTTTGCATCTTCGAGTATCTGTTGTATTCGCTCTTCACCACTTTTTCGTATTTCCTCAAGCACTGCTTCGAGTGGCATTTTTGATCTCTCCTTTGCGTTTACTTAAATGCGAACATCAGTATGAATGATATAACTAGACCGAATATGACTATTGTTTCTGGTAGAACTGTGAACAATATACCAAGACCAAAGAAGCCTCTGTCTTCTGCTGTAGCTCCTACTGCCGCAGCACCTATACCGCTTTCACCAAGACCAGCACCAATACCAGCTAATCCAACTGCAAGACCAGCACCAATTGCCACCAAACCTTTTGCAATATCCAATACCATTTAATTCACCTCCTACTTAGGAATTAAGCTATCAAGCCTGTAGCCCATCACAACTATCAATACCAACAACGTAAAGCCAAGTACGAGTCTAAATGTGGATACTATCCAATAATACTTTAGGAATAGCTCGATATTCCTATCATTAAGTATCTTTTTATCGATCCACCTTGCAATTTTGTTTGATAGTTCGTCTTCCTCGTATCTCATATTCCTTCCCAAAAAAAATTAAAATTTTGAAGCTTTTTGTTTGTTTACTTAAATGCGAACATCAGTATGAATGATATAACTAGACCGAATATGACTATTGTTTCTGGTAGAACTGTGAACAATATACCAAGACCAAAGAAGCCTCTGTCTTCTGCTGTAGCTCCTACTGCCGCAGCACCTATACCGCTTTCACCAAGACCAGCACCAATACCAGCTAATCCAACTGCAAGACCAGCACCAATTGCCACCAAACCTTTTGCAATATCCAATACCATTTAATTCACCTCCCTAAATTACTCATCCTCCAAAAACCTTTTCACCCTACCAAACGGCTTGAATATCCTACCTCCACCTTCAAAGAACTTTGTAAAGAACTCGACGTAGTGCAATCGAAGAGACTGAAGACCCGGATCGAGGATACCAAGTAAATAGTTTATTCCGTGGAATATCAACATTACAAGAATTCCAGCTATTATTAGTGCACCGCCTTTCTTCATTATTAGTCCGCCCATGAAGTTTGCAACAAAGGCTATGTAAACTGATGATAGACCAATAGCCAAAATTCTAGCAAAGCTCAAAACCTGTCCAAAGTAAGTTAGCAGTTCTAAGCCCATTACAGCACCTATACCACCCATCTTTGGAATTTCATGCATTAGAAGCATTATTAGCCATACTACTACGAGGGGGAGTGCAACTATATAGAATATATTAACTCCATTTTGCCATCCAGGAGTTATTGGCAATGGTAATGATGGTTGTTTTGCAAAGTGTGGATTTACGTTCATATGAAACGTGTAGTATGCTATCTGATGGTAAACACCAAGGTTGTATGTGAATCCCACTATGGCAAAACCAAGTCCAAGCATACCAAAAATCCATGTTCCTTTCTCCAATAGAGCCTCTTTGAAACCATGTTCCTTGTAAACATTGATGAATCCAAGAACGAATCCAAATATTATAACAGCCAAACCTATGAACAATGTTATCAAAAGCAAGAATTTTACATCGTATGCAGCTATCTCAGCCATTTCCCCACTACCAGCTCTCGGAAACAGAGGCATTATGTTTTTAAGACCAAATATACTCTCAGGCCCAAATATTTCTGCTCCAAAGAACTCACCATATATCAGCCCAAATATCACTGTTGAAATTCCAGAGTATATAAGTATGTTAAGTAATCTCTGCCAACCTTCCGTCTTATAGATGCTCTTAAGAAATACTGCTAAAGCGAGGACAGCTAAACCATAACCAACATCACCAAGCATCATTCCAAAGAAAATCGGGAACATTATAGACATGAAAAGCGTTGGATCAATCTCATGGTATTTTGGTACTCCAAAAGTTGTTGTTAACAATTCAAAGTTTCTAACACCTGCTGGATTCTTAAGCATTGTTGGAGGATTGAATTCTTTGTCTTCTACTTGCTCTACTATAACTTTGCCACCAGTACTTGTTTCAACTTCTTTCTTTAATTTGTCAAATTCTTTTGCTGGAACGTAACCAACAATCATAAAGGCGTACTTGGAGACTAAGGTTCTAAGTGGTAATTCAGCTTTTTCAAGTTCTATGCTAAGATACTCTTCCATAGCAAGCATAAATTCTACTTCTTTCTCTTTTATTTCTTCAAGCTCTTTTTCAATTTTTTCTATTTCATCCTGAATTCTAGCTTTTTCATCAAAAAGTTCTTTTATTCTGTCTTCAATGTTTTCAACATCGGGAACTGATATTTCTCTGAAGGATAGTTCTTGCAAAACGGCATAAACTTTTTCTTCTACGTTTTTCCTAACAAAAACGGCGACAACATACTCTTTTTCGTACTCTTTTATGAATATTTCGTAATCAGAAGTTATTTCTCTAATTTTTTCCTCTGGATTATCTCTTACTATACCAACAAAGCACCTAAGGTATTTGTAACCTTTCAAAAGTTTTGGAGGTATGCCCAGAACTTTCAATGGTTCAAGGGCTTTTAGCTCTTCATCTATAGACTTTAGCCTATCAGAAAGGGTTTTAATTTTGTCAATTCTTGTTCCAATTTCTTGCTGGAATTCATCAAGTTTTTGCTGTATTTGAGATTCAATTTCACTTGCCCTATATTTTCTGCTTGGAAAAATCTTGCTTGGATCTATTTTTAGGTGAGATATATAGCTTCTGAGTAGAACTAAATACTTAGAGGTAGTCGATGCTTTTTCCAATGGTTCTCCAAGTTTGAAATACTCATCCTCGACCGGGTCCTCTATGTGTAATGCAAAAGCTCTGTGTAGAGCCTCAGACGTGGTGGCCAAGTATTCCTTGGGCCCCACTACTGAGACTTTAACCATTTTTACTGGCTTAAGCATGTTCCACCATCCCTACAAATTCATTATATAGAAATTCGGCTGCATTCCAAGCATTATCCTTACCTTTTTTCTCAACTGCAGATATCTGCTGCAACCACTGCTCCTTGATTTTTGCTTTTTCTTGTTCCACCTCAGCTTTAGCTTTCTCCATAATTTCAGCTTTAATTTTTTCAGCCTCTTTTTCAGCCTCTTCGATAATCTTTCTTGCTTCTTCCTTAGCTTTTAAAATAATCTGTTTTGCCTCATTTTTTGCATCTTCAATGTCCTGTTCAACTTTTAACTCTGCTTCTTTAATCCTTTCAAGAATCTCTGTCCTTTCCATGGTGATCACCTTTAGCATTTTTTAAATAATTCCTAAAGTAGCCAAAATCTCAGAAATATTTAAAGTTTGTCATTTTTGTATTCCATCTTTTTCAGATAATTCGTCCCCGATTATGGTTTTGTCCATATTTACTCTATAATTATTGATAATTAAAGTATTATGTCTTACTAAAAAATACTTAAAAATTTAGTAAAAAATTGGCAATATTAAAAACAAAGAATAATTTTTATCGAAAGATTAATATATCATTAAAAAATGGATACCATACTATGTTTGGAATTGAAGTTTTAGTGATCTTAGCGATAATAATATTAATAATTTTTCTGCTTTCCGGTTTAAGAATTGTAAAAGAGTATGAGAGGGCAGTAATATTTAGGTTAGGTAGATTAGTAGGTGTTAGAGGACCCGGTATATTTTTCGTGATACCTTTTATTGAAACTTTAACAAAAATAGACCTTAGAACGATAACATACGATGTTCCAAAACAAGATACTCTGACAAAAGATAATGTTCCTGTTAGTGTAAATGCAGTCGTTTACTTTAGAGTTGTAGATCCCGGAAAAGCAGTAGTAGAGGTCGAAAATTATAAATTAGCCACCGCTCAACTCGCACAAACTACTTTGAGGAGCGTAATTGGACAAGTAGATTTGGACGAATTGTTATCTAATAGAGAAAGGATAAACGCAAAATTAAGAGAAATTCTTGATGAAGAAACAAATCCATGGGGTGTAAGAGTTTCAGCTGTAGAAATAAAAGACGTAGAAATACCAGAAGAAATGAGAAAGATTATGGCCATGCAAGCCGAAGCTGAAAGAGAGAAAAGGGCCAAAATAATTAAGGCAGAGGGTGAACTACAAGCATCTGAAACGTTGCTTAAAGCATCAAAAATAATAGAGCAGAGTCACGTTGCACCATTGTTGAGAGTTCTACAAACTCTAAGCGAAATAGGAATGGTTAACAATACAACCATAGTTTTGCCAATACCCATTGAAATTTTAGAGTACTTTAAAAAGAAAAAAGAATAACTAAAATTCTTTAATTATTTGATAAAGGGTATTCCTCTGTGCAACTGGCCTACCAACTGCTTTAACTGCTTTAACTATTTCATCAATTCTTGCTGGTCTAAATTTTTTTCCTGTAGCTCTAACAACGTTCTCTTCAAGCATAGTTCCACCAAAATCATTAGCTCCAAAAAATAAGGCGAGAGCAGCTATATCAAAATCCTGAGTAAGCCATGAAGCTTGAATGTTTCTAAAATTATGTAAAACTATTCTTGATATTGCTAAAACTCTAAGATATCTAGCTGCAGAAACAGGATGTTTTACTAAACCTTTTCTATATAGTTCTGTTCTTTCTGGTTGAAATGTCCAACAAACAAAAGCTGTAAAACCACCAGTTTCTTTTTGAAGATCTCTTATCCTAAATAAATGCTCTAATATATCCTCATCTTTATCTAAATGTCCAAACATCATAGTAGCACTACTCTTCAATCCCAACTTATGTGCTACTCTCATAACCTCAATCCATCCATCACTTCCTACTTTGTTGGGGCTAACTATTTTTCTAACTCTGTCACTTAAAACTTCAGCACCACCCCCAGGTAAAGAATCCATTCCAGCCTTAATCAATCTTTTTAAGACTTCTTCAATGCTTAAATTTTCTTTTTCTGCAAGAAAATATATTTCTGGAGGAGATAGTGCATGAAGTTGTATCTTAGGATGCTTAGACTTTATAAGTCTAAAGAGTCTTTCAAACCATTCAATACCCAAATTTGGATTTATTCCACCCTGAAGAAGAATTTGAGTAACTCCAAATTTTTCAGCCTCCTCAATTTTTTTTAATATCTCATCATAACTAAGAACGTATTCATCCTCTTTTTTTCTAGCATAAAACGCACAAAACTTACACTTGGATACACAAACGTTAGTGTAATTAATATTTCTGTCAGCTACAAATGTTACTAAATCTCCACATTTCTTTTTTCTTATTGTATCAGCTATTTTTCCAACAACCGGTAGTGGCATTTCAAAAAGCTCCATAGCTTCTTCAAAAGTTAAATCAACTCCATTTAGATTCTTTTCTATGTAACTTTTCATAATAAAACCTCCTAAAGCAAATTAAGTTCTATGCATCTCGACTCAAACTCTTCTAAACCTTTTCTTTCTTTTTTACCTAACCTGTATATTAGTATTTTAAAATATTTCCTGAGAAATTCAGGAGGCAATTTAAACTGATTTGATGCTACTTCCACAACTTCATCAAATTTTTTCATACTTTCCTCAATACTTTTTATCAAAGCATTATCTACAAAACTTAAATCCTTGATGTTTAAAGATGTAGATAGTCCAAAAACCATTGGATATCCAGTTATATCTTTCCACTCCTCCCCTAAGTCCATAACAACTCTATAAATCATTCTCGCTTTTATAGCTTCATCCCCAATTAGTAATGCGGAGTCTGCTAACTTCAAAAGCTCTTCTGCCTTGTTTGTAGATGCAGGTATTAACTTTACATTTAAATTATTTTCCTTCAAAATTATTTTTAATAAGTTGATTGAAGTCATCGTTTCAGATGTTACTGCAATACAATCACCAATCCTATTTTTTCGAGAGACAACTACAACACTCAAAACTTCACCATCAGAAGCTATACAAAAAGAATAATGTCTCAATTTTTCTTTATTTTTAAGATAAAAATATGCAGGAACTGGTGCGTAATCTATCTCTCCAGAAATAAGTTTAATTGCCATTTCCCTTGGATTACTCTCAATTATTTCAAAATCACCTTCCAAATACATATATGGTAAGAAATTGTTAACTAATCCAAATTTACCAATTTTTACTTTCATGACTACCAAATAAATAAAAAGTTAGAAAACAATTTCCTGTTAATTAGTTACTCAATCTCAATTATAAATAACAATTCAGCTTTATCTTTAAGTAAAGAAATAAATTCTCTATCTAAGTTTATTGCCGCTTTATTGGCTCTAACTGCAAGTGTCCTTCCACAAACAAAGTTACTTTTTCTAACTACTATGTCTGTAGGATGAGTAAAGGTCAGTCTTTTATCTCCCAAAGCCTCTATCTCCTCCCTTAATCCATATTCCGGGAGTTCAAGCGTTATCGTTACTGTTTTTTGTAATAAGAGAGACCCCTTTATTTCCTGTGGAATTTCCGAAATTCCAAATTCCGCATTTATTCCAACGATACAATCGCCTTTCGGAGTTAGATTACTTTCTTTAGTTATTTCCAGTGTAGATTTATGTGTTGCTCTAATATTGGGATGTCCCTCAGCCCTTATTACAAACCTCATAGCTGGTCACAAATACTCAATATGACAAACTTTTCTCCAATCGCAATTACTGCAAGCCTCCTTCATCCAGATTTCAAGAACTCCCAAATTTTCAATCCTCTTTTTTACATCTTTCCATTTAACAATGCTTTCAGGAGATAAATCAAGTAAATTTAAGGCTAATACATCAAGATATTTTATTTCTTCATCAGAACCCTCAGAATACCTACATTTTCCATCAACAAGATATGGACAGGCTGAGCAAATGTCATCAGCACCCTCAACTATTAAAGCACCCTCTTTTTCAACCCTACTGAGAACTGCTTCAAGATTTTTAACAAATTTTTCGTCGTATCCTTCTCCCCTATAAAATTGCAAGCATATTAGGTGATGACCTCTCAATCTCGCGAGCATAAAATTAGTAAATAGTTAAACAATTTTACTTTTTTCGGAAAGTTAATAAAATCTAATAAAGCCCTTAAATTGTGAAGTACATTCTCGAAACAGATTATAAAAAAGTAGCTAAAGAGATAGAAAAATATTTAAAATGGAAGAAAATAGATTATAAAATAAAAAATTATTCCAGACCAAAGATGATAAAATTTAAGCTTGGATTTATGAAAAGTATAGTTATAGCGCAAATTGGAAGGAATACGTATGTTAAAATACCATCTCCGGAATTTTGTGATGTATTAGCTCAATTTAAAACAAAAGCTGTTTTTGGGAAAATTATGGATAAAGAAGGTGTTGAAATCGAAAAAGAGCTTTTAAATGCACAAATTGATGCTGCGAAGAAAACTTTAATTTTAATTGTTGTTTTAACTGTTGGTGTAACCCCCGCAATGATTTTAAAAAATCTACCACCATATAACTTGATATTACTTCTATTCTCATTTTTGCCAGTTAAAGTTAAAGTACCAGAATTTAATATGGAGATAAATGCTTTTCCAATTTTATATCCCTACTATCTAATTAGAAAGAAGAAATTAAATAAAACTTAGGGTTTTCTTAAGAGAACTAACAAAATCAAGCGCAATATCCTCAGTTACATGGGGCATTATAACACACCTTATAGCCTCAGGTCTATTGATAGCTGAAACAAACCATCCTTCTCTAAGTAGTAGTTCTCTAAGCCTAAAAGCTTTACATTTAAAGCAAACGACATTTGTTACAGGTTCTATTACTGGTTCCAGACCAATTGCTTCCACCTCTTCTTTTAGCATCTTTGTTATTCTCATACACTCCAATACAACTTTTTTTAATCCATCAAAACCCAAGTACTTCAACACAGCATATATTGAAGCTGCGCCTGTTCCGGGTCTTGTACCAGTTAAAGTGTACTGTCTTGAAGAAGTTAAGTACGGTGTTTCCACACATAGCGATGATAAATAGCTCTCCTCTCTAAACATTATTACACCAGCCGGTATTGTAGCCAACCCCATTTTATGAGGATCTACTGCGAGAGAGCTAACTCCTTTAACTCTGAAGTCAAAATCTTTCTTTCCAATAAATGGTAACACAAATCCACCAAAAGCAGCATCTACATGCAAGAAAATTCCTTTTTCCAATGCAATCTTAGATAGTGACTTAATATCATCAACCTGCCCCAACTCAGTCGTTCCCGCAATACCCACTATAGCAAAAGTTTCATCATCTACTAATCTCTCAACATCTGATAGATCAGCTTTATATTCTTCATCAAGCTTGGCTTTTCTTACTTCAATTCCAAGTAAATCGCCAATTTTATCAAAAGAAAAATGGGCTGATTCCGGTACAATAATATTACCCCTATTACTTTTTTTCCAAACGTTTCTTGCTGCTCTAATAGCCTGAATGTTACTCTCAGTACCACCAGTGCTAATGTAACCTACTGCACTCTCACATCCAAAGAAGTTGCCCAAGATAGACAAAACTTTCTTCTCTAATTCAAATGTACCCGGAAAAAGACCGGGATCTCCAAGATTTGTTCTTAAGAACATGCAATGTGCTTTAACAGCTATGGGGTGTGGGTTTGTGCACATAGAACTTAGAACTCGAGAATATGGTATATCCTTTGAAAGATAATGTTCTAACTCTTTTAGAACTTCATCCATAGGTTGTATTAAATTTTTCAGGAAATAAATATCTGTCTAATGGTAAACAAAACATACCAAGCAAGATATATATTCAGTAATAACGAAAGTAAAATTGTGAACTGTCTTGTTTCAGTATTAGTGGGGGGAAAAGGTAGAAGAATGGGTTTTTTTGATAAACCTCTGCTAAAAATTTGCGGGAAAAGGATAATAGATCGAATATTAGCAGAGATGAGTAAATTTTCAATTTCAATCGTATGCAGACAGGATAACATTAAAAAATATAACGAAATAGCAAAAAAATTTAAAGCTAAAATCCTTGTTGATTTAATAGATGGAATTGGTCCAATGGGGGGAATATATACAGCTTTAACAGAAGGTAGTACAGTAATAATTGGAGGAGACATGCCTTTTGTTAAATCAGAAGTCGTAGAATTTTTATATAAAACAGGAATTAAAAAAAATTGTGACGCTTTAATCCCTGAATGGGAAAACGGTAAAAAAGAACCGCTACTTGCATACTATTCAAGAACTTCAATTCATGCCTTCGAAGAGGCTATACAAAAAAAAGAATTCAAAATAATGAGAGCTGTTGAGAGAATGAATGACGTAGAATTCATTAATATCGAGAGAATTAGACGCATAGATCGTAAGCTAATTTCTTTTTTCAATATCAATAGATTAGATGATTTAAAAAGAGCTGAGAAAATATGCTCATTGATAGATTTGGAAGAATAATAACAAATTTAAGAATCGCTATTACAATGAAATGCAACTTAAATTGTATTTATTGCCATAGAGAAGGTCAAAAAGAGAGTAAAAAAGAGAATAAAACGGAAATGAGTGTAGAAGAAATCTCCAAGATTGCAAAAGCATTTAAAGAGCTTGGAATTAAAAAAGTCAAAATTACTGGTGGAGAGCCTTTATTAAGAAGAGATGTATGTGACATTATTTCTTCAATGCCTGATTTTAAAGAGATATCGATGACAACTAACGGTATTTATTTATCAAAACTCGCATGGGACTTAAAAGATTCTGGGCTTGACAGAGTTAATGTTAGTCTTGACTCTTTAAGAAGAGACGTTTATAAATACATAACTAGAGGAGGAGATGTCAATAAAGTCATAGACGGAATAGCTACTGCATGTGATGCCAAATTAACACCTATAAAAGTAAATATGGTTATTTTAAAAGGACTAAATGATGATCAGGTTTCAGAAATGATGGAATTTATTTCAAACATGAATTCAGAATCTATAAAAACTATACTGCAAGTAATAGAAATTTTAAAATTGCCGGGACTTGAAAAGTACTACAAAGATATTACCAATTTAGAAAAAGAAATAGCATCCAAAGCAGAAGCTGTCATTCTTAGAGGTATGCATTTCCGTAGACAGTATAAGATAGGAAATGTTGTTGTAGAATTTATAAAACCAGTCAACAATAGAGAATTTTGCATGCACTGTAACAGAATAAGAGTTACATCAGATGGAAAAGTAAAACCATGTCTCATGAGAGATGAAGGGATAAAAGTAGTAGGATTGGAAGGAAAAGAATTAATTAATGCGATAAAAAAAGCTGTAAATTTAAGGGAGCCCTACTATTGAATTATTAATTTTTTTAATTCATCCCACATTAAATCTACTCTTTTTTTAACATCTTCGCTCATTTCTACTACATCAGGCCATTCTCTTTCGAATCCTTCCTCTTTCCACTTTTTAGTTGCATCTATTCCCAGCTTTCCACCAAGATTTGGCATATATGTCGAGTGATCTAAACTATCTATAGGGCAAGATGGAATTAGTACAACATCTCTTTCTGGATCAAATCTACTGGTAACTGCCCAAAGAACTTCTTTCATGTTCTGAACGTTTATATCACTATCAACAACAATAACAATTTTTGTTAAAGATAGCATACCCATACTCCAAAGAGCAAACATGACTTTTTTTGCATGCCCCGGATATCTCTTATTTATAGATACTATTGCCAGATTATGAAATCCCGCTTCTATAGGTAAATTTATATCAACAATTTCCGGATGTATCATTTTTATTAATGGTAAGAAGATTCTCTCTGTAGCTTTTCCAAGCCACGCATCTTCCATAGGGGGTTTACCAACAACAGTAGCATGATATATGGGATTTTCTCTCATAGTAATACATTCAACATGGAAAACGGGATATGGTTCAGGAGGTGTATAGTAGCCAGTATGATCACCAAATGGCCCTTCAACTCTTAACTCGTCTGGTTTTACATAACCCTCAAGTACAATTTCAGCTGTAGCTGGAACTTTTAAATCTACAGTTTCACATTCTACAAGTTTAACTCTCTCCCTCCTTATAAATCCAGCAAACATGAATTCACTAAGATTTTCAGGTAAAGGTGCTGTAGATGCATAGAGTATTGCTGGATCCACACCAATAGCTACTGCAACCTCAAGTTTATCTCCGTTTTTTTCACTCAACTTTTTTAAATGTAAAGCACCATGTTTATGTATTTGCCAATGCATTCCCGTAGTTTTTGAATCAAATACTTGCATCCTGTACATTCCCGCGTTTAATTCCCCGGTTTCGGGATCCTTAGTTATTACGACAGGAAATGTTATGAATCTTCCAGCATCTTTTGGCCAGCATTTTAGAATTGGCAGTTTATACAGGTTTGGTTCTTCAATAACTTCCTTACACGGTGCTTTCTTAGACTTAACTGTTTTTGGTATAAAAGATGACAAATCTTTTATTGCACTAAGACTCTTTATACCATCTAAGAAGGATGAAGGTCTAATTTTCGAGAGTTCTACAAGTCTTTCACCTATTTCTTCAAATCTTTCTACTTCAAGAGCAATTTTCATTCTTTTTTCTGTTCCAAAAGCATTCATAAAAACAGGAATATTATAACCTTTGGGATTTTCAAATAGTAAAGCCTTTCCACCAGATTTAACAGCTCTATCTGCAATTTCCGTCATTTCTAAAACGGGATCTACTTCCCTACTAATTCTCGCTAATTCATTTTCACTATCAAGCTTTTCAATAAATTCTCTAAGATCTTCATAGGGCATAAACAAGGTTACAATTCTCGCTAAATAAGTTTTTGTCAAAAATTATTAAAATTTAAAAATAAAAATTAGTGGAACTCCCATTCCACAAAGGGTTCTTCTAAGTCAACCATTGCATTTACCATTAATTCTACTAATCCTCCATAGTATATGCTAAGTCTTTCCGATGCTTGATAGTAAGATAGCATATCTCTAATAGCACCTTTACAGTTAGAGCACGGAGCACAAATGTATTTGTTTATACTCGGATCTAAGCAATCTTTAAATGCCTCAAGCACTTGCTTAAATTTCATTCTTGTTGCTACAGCATTTCTCCACTCTGGGAAGTTCATAGACTGCATTATTGCAAATCCACTTCCTCCACCACAGCAGTAATTATATACACCATGTGGTTCCATTTCTCTAAATTGTGGAGCTAACTTTCTCAATATCTTTCTCTGCGGTTCAACAACACCCATAAGTCTAACCATATTACAAGGATCGTGCAGAGTTACTGGAAAGTTATTCTTTTCAGGATCGAAGTTTATTTTTTCTTTTTTGACTATTTCCCAAAGAATAGGCATACAGCTTTCTCTTGGAATCCATATATCGTCGTGAAGAACTCTATCAGCTATGACTGTTATTGCTTTATGTGCGTGTCCACATTCTCCAACAACTATCTTGTTGACTTCAAGCTTATTAGCTATTTCAGCATGTTTAGCAGCTATTCTTGCAAGTTGTAGATCATCGTACCATACACCATAGTTAACAGCATCGTATGCAACTTGCTCACTACTTAAAGTCCAACTGATTCCAGCCTCTTCAAACAGAATTGCAAATGCAGCTGGATTTTCTGGCCAGCTTAAGAATTCACCAGCATTGTGTATAAGCAAGATATCTGCTCCTTTTTCATCAACAGGTATTTTTATTCTTTTACCTATTTTATCTTCTATGTCATCCTCTATAAATTCTATTATATCTTTTACACCATCAGGTGTTAGACCTGTGCTTGAACCAACTTTAAGATGTTGTACTGTACCCAATTCATGTAATGCTTTTGGAGCGATTCCCATTTCCTGACTGAAAAGCTTTCTAATCTCATGACTAATTAATCCGTTGTCAACACCAATGGGACAAGTCTGAGTACACCTCCTACAAAGTGTACATCTATATGCTGATTCTGCCAACCTCATCAAAGTTTTAGCATTCAGTTCAATATCTCCAGAAACGAATTTTCCAAATATTTTACCAGCTGGTGTACAATATTTCTTCCATATTCTTCTCAAAATTTCTGCTCTCCATGTTGGTTTGTAAACTTCTTGCTTACCACTCATGATGTAAATTGGACAAGCATTACTGCAAGTCTGACACTTAGCACAATATTCAAGAGATAAAAGCAATGGTTGTAAAAACGTCCAATTTCCTTCCTTAGTTAAAAGTTTGTTCAGCCCATTTAAAAAGCTTTTAATCAATCTTTCTTCTTCTTCCTTGTTTTTAGGTTTCCAAGGCAAGTCTATAGCAATATATCCATCCAAATCAGTTGCATATTTTTCTTTCCACTCTGGCTTAGGATCTGTTAGTTCTGGTTCCATTCCCGGTTTATCATAAGGTGGTGGTAACTTTTCCAAATCTCTAACTGTAAGTTTAACAAGCTGATCTACAGGTGAAGCTGCATCCTCAGGCTTTATCTCTCTACTCAATATTTCCACCTCCCCCACTCATCCTTAGGATTTTCAAGAGCGTTTTCATCCCAACTTTTACCAGTATCAACATGCGGAGCACTCCAAGGCATTGGTAATCTGGTTAGTTCCCTAACCTTAGCTTCCACCTTACTACCCGGAACGTTCAATTCATCATCCCATAGAACTTTGTGGAAAGTAAAGTACTTTCCAATAAAGTGAGACATCTTTGTAAACGGTATATATATCCACAAAAGGCAAAGTAGAATTACGTGTACTTCAGCAATTGTGGTAAGTTTGGGTAGATATGCTGAGTTAAAGGCAACTAAAGCTTTCATAAACTCCATAGCATGCTGAAAGTTAGGATCGTAAGTTATCCATGTAGCAATACCAGTTAAAAGTACTATTAGTATAAAAAACAGATTGAATATCTCTACCCCAGCAGTATAGTTGAGCATGTCTTTATCACTAAATCTCCTGATAATAAGTCCAATACAACCCAAAGTTGCCGCAATAATGCCTATTGTCCCACAGATCTGTATTAAATAATAGACTACTTTTGCCAGTACTGGTATGCTAATATATACACTTAGAATTCCATGAACGAACAATAGGAAAAACCAAGCCAATATCAAGTATATTCCTGCATGGAAAGGATACGTTAACCACCACAGTGGTCTCTTGTATTCATAAACTCTTTTTATGAATAGCATTTCTGAGAACATATCTTTTAGCTCTCCTGCGAGAGTTGTCTCCCTTGGTTTTTTCCAGTAATCTACCTCTTCAATATAGCTGCCTCCATATTGATTTCTTCCAGCTTCGTGTGGTACTGGATACAGCTCCCATCTAAGATGCATGGGCATTGAAGACCACTTAACCCACTTAGATGCTACTACGATAACGAAAATAGCGAATGCAGCATAAGATAATGCCATCAATGCCGAAATTGGCATGTTTTACTCGCACCTCCTAATTTTTGTAAGATTGCATTTAATAAAAGTATATAAGTTTTTTGTTTTATAATATTAAAGCTTTATTTTCCAGAGGTAATCTTATAATTAATTTGGTATTATGTTATAATTCATTTATCAAAATGTTTGATAAACCATTGTCAGTTTGAATAAGCTATTTAAGTCCTTCACGATTAATAAGATGGTTACCAATAAAAGGTAATCTAATTTCGAAAACATAAAAAGCAAAAATAGTTTCTAAAGCAACTATGACCAAGCAAAAGTGGTTGAAAATAACAACACACGAAATGATAAGAAATGGTACATGGTGTTATAAGGATGAAACTTTTTACATATGCTTAGAGAATGGCATAGTTGGATATGATGGAGATAATTTTATTTTTTCAAATAAATTTTTAGAAGGCTCTACCAAAAAGAGGAAGGCAAAAAATAAATTAAAATTTATACTTGGAATGGATATAAAATTAGATGACTTCTATTCAGAAATTTCAGATTCAAAATTTTCATTTCTTATAGATGAATTTTATGGTCTAAGAAGTCCAGCATCACCAAAACCATATCAGGCGTTAATTGAAACGATAGCACAACAACAAGTAAATTTTGAATTTGCAATGAAGACAATCGAAAGTTTAGTTATGATTTCTGGAGATAAAGTAGAAGAAACTATAAAAAATAAAAAAATAAAATTATATAAATTTCCAAATGAAATAAAAATAGCTAAAATTGGTGAAAAAATTAAAGATGCTAAACTTGGTTATAGATATAAATATATACTTAATTTAACTGAAAAAATTTTAAATGGAGAATTAAATTTAAAAAAAGTGGAAAAAATGAGTGAAAGTGATGCAATAGATTATATGACTAAGTTTAAAGGAATAGGTAGATGGAGTGCTGAATTATTTTTAAACTATGCTTTCAGAAAAAACACTTATCCTGCAAGCGATCTTGGAATTAGAAGGGGTATATCAAGAATTTTTAATTTAAGATTAAAAGATGTAAAAGATAAAGATGTTAGAGAGATAATTGACCCGTTTGGTAAGTGGAAAAGCTTATTGGCGTTCTACATAGTATGTTACGATAGAAAGGTGCAAAACAAAAAACAACAAAAAACAAAATAAACTTAGAGAAACAATTTGATATTAGTGAAGGAAAAAATAGGATTTTGGTCGGCGGTCTCAATAGGTATAGGCGGTATGGTCGGTGGTGGCATATTTGCTGTTCTTGGTTTAGCAGTTCAACTTTCTGGAGGCGCTACACCCTTAGCATTTTTTCTTGCAGGGTTAATTGCATTAATAACCTCTTACTCCTATGCTAAGTTAACAGTAACATACCCAAGTCCAGGAGGGACTGTAGAATTCCTTAACAGAGCTTTTGGAGTAGGGATAATTACAGGTTCTTTAAACGTACTTTTATGGGAAAGTTACATAGTTATGCTATCTCTATACTCTTACGCATTTGGAAGTTATGCTGCCAGCTTTTTTCATCCGTTTGAATTTTATAGGCACCTTTTTACAACGCTAATAATCTTAGTTATGACCATTCTAAATCTAATGAGTGCTGGAGTTGTAGGTGAAGTGGAAGAGTATATTGTGGCTATTAAAGTAGCTATTTTAATGTTTTTTGTATTAGCTGGTCTGTGGAGCATAAAAATTTCAAGATTTTATACACACATACCTTCGCCAGTTGAATTAATTGCTGGGGGCATGATAATCTTTCTTGCTTACGAGGGTTTTGAATTAATAGCTAATACGGCACTGGATGTAGAAGATCTATCTTTTTTACCCAAAGCATACTACACTGCTGTTGGTTTTGTTGTATTTCTCTATGTTTCAGTTGCAATAGTCACTGTGGGCAACTTACCCTTCCAACAAATAATAAATGCAAGAGATTACGCTCTTGCCGCTGCAGCAAAACCTTTTCTTGGAAAAGCTGGATTTACACTCATAGCCATAGCTGCCTTGTTATCTACTGGATCAGCAATAAATGCAACTCTATACGGTTCAGCAAGAGTTAGTTATATAATAGCAAAATATAGGGAAATGCCATCTTTTATGGAAAAGAAAGTATGGAACAAACCTGTTGAAGGTCTGATATTAACTTCAGCCTTAACTCTAATTATGGCCAACACTTTAAAGCTTTCGAATATTTCAACTCTTGGAAGTGCTGGTTTTTTAATAATATTTTTTGCTGTAAATGTAGCAAACTTTAAGCTTAGAAGAGAAACGAAAGCCAACCCGCTAATAACGATACTTGGATCAACTATGTGTATATTGGCACTACTAACCCTAATATATGTTACAGTAAAAAGTTTAACAGATATTGCTGTACTTTTAATTATACTCGGTAGCTCGTTTATTTTTGAAATCCTATATAGACATAAAATAAAATAAATTAAATATAAATTAAAGAAATTTTAGTAAATCTTTAATTGTTAAAACAGAGGATAGCTCAACACCCACCTTAGCTAAGTTTTCTACTGCTCCTTCTCCTCTATCTACAACTGAGATAACTTGAAAAACCTTAGCTCCAAAACTTCTAACTCTCTCAACAGTAGATATAGCTGATTTACCGGTAGTCGTTACATCTTCTACCACCAGCACAACTTCCCCATCCTGTATAACTCCAATTAAATCACTCTTTATTCCATAATCTTTTTTCTTTTTTCTAAGGATTACCATTCTTTTATTTGTTTTTATGGATAGAGCTGTAGCAATTGGCACTCCCCCAAGCTCTATACAAGCTATGGAATCAAAGTCATCAGCTAAGTTAGATATACACTCCACGATATTCTTAAGCAAGTCAGGATAAGTACAAGCCAATTTTACATCAACGTAGAAGTTACTTTTTTTACCCGAAGATAAAATGAATTCACCTTTTTTTACTGCACCTATATCCACCATTTTTTTTGCTATTTTTTCCTTCAAAACCATCACCATGGAACGTCTTTTAGTCCGAGTTTATATGCTATTATGTTAACAAGTCTATGCAAAATTGGTGTTAAAATAAAAGCCACAATTATTACATCAAATGTAAATAAACTTTGAAACTGTTTCCTACAAAACAGCCAGGCTAAGAAAAGTGAGACTAAGAGAAAGTCATATTGATCAAGTATAGGAAATTTCTCCCCTCTCTCCACACCAAACCTTCTTTTTATAAAACTTCCAAAACAATCCCCTAAAATAGAACCAAAAGATAGAACAAAAGCAAGTTTTAGAAATTCTAAATAACTGAGAGTTGTAAAAATATGAAAGTTAAACAATTTTTCAATTAAAAACTCACAATGAGCTACAATTAACCCACCTAACACTCCAGCAATCATACCTCTGTATGTCTTTCCATTACCAAGGATTCTTCTTCCATCTATAAAGTTTTTTCCAAGATCGATAGGTTTTCCGCCTCCAAAAATGACTGCAAAGTTATTTGGTGTGTAGGAGGGTAACATTAACCAAATCGTACGCATAATTAAGGTTAGTAGTTGCATGAATCCAAAAGTAAACTAAAGCTTATATTCGTTTGGATTCGAGAGTTTGAACTATTTTTCAAAATATTCTTTAGCAAAACATAAATCTTAAGATAAATAATTTGTTTTTAAAAATTGTAGGCAATAAAATTTAAGCTCAGTCACTCTTAACTTAAGAAAAACTGATATAACTAACAAGTAATATTAAAAACTGTTGCAAATGTGGAGGTGTAAATGTGAGTATTTTGAGACATAAAACGAAAAGTAAAAAATCCGAGGAAATTAAGTTGCCCTATAAAACGATTTCTCTTTGCCCTGAATGTTTCAAAGTCATCAATGCTACAGTATATGAAGAAAATGGAAAGGTAATGATAAAAAAGCAATGTCCAGAACACGGTGAATTTAAGGATGTCTATTGGGGAGACGTTGAAATGTTTAGAAAAGCATCACGTTTTGCTCATGATGGTAAAGGTATTGAAACTCCAAACACAGACTGCAAAAATGGATGTCCATTTTCCTGTGGTTTATGTCCCATGCACAAGAGTCATACTGCTTTGTTAAATATAGTTTTAACTAATAGATGCGATCTTGCTTGTTGGTATTGCTTTTTCTATGCAAGAAGAGCTGGATACGTTTACGAACCCTCAATCGAACAAATAATCGAAATGGTAAGAATTGCAAGAGATATGAAACCTGTAGGCTGTAATGCCGTACAGTTGACCGGAGGAGAGCCTACACTTAGAGAAGATCTAATAGAAATAATTAAAGCTATAAAAAATGAAGGTATTGAACATGTACAGCTAAACACCAATGGAATAAAACTTGCAACAGATCCTGAACTTGCAGTAAAAGTAAAAGAGGCTGGAGTAAATACAGTCTATTTATCTTTTGATGGTGTAGATGAAAAAACAAACCCCAAGAATATAAAGGAAGTTCCAAGCATACTTGAAAACTGCAGAAAAGCTGAACTTGGTATTGTTTTTGTCCCAACTATAATAAGAACTGTAAACGATCATCAAATAGGAGATATAATAAGATACGCTATAGATAACATGGATGTTGTTAGAGGTGTTAACTTCCAACCGGTGAGCTTGGTTGGAAGTATGCCAAAGAAAGATAGAGAAAAATACAGAATAACTATACCCGATGTAATTAAAAAGATAGAAGAGCAAACTAATGGAGAAATTTCAAGGTGGGATTTTTATCCTGTACCAAGTGTTACACCAATAACACATATAGTGGAAGCAATAACGGGAGAACCACAATATGAGTTTAGCTGTCATTTTGCTTGTGGTATGGCTACCTACGTTTTTAACATAGATGGGAAAATCGTACCAATTACAAGGTTTGTTGATGTTGAAGGATTTTTTGAATATCTTGATGAAAAGGCAGAAGAATTGGCTAACAGCAGAATTAAAACTTTAAAAATGCTAAAAGGAATACTCGATGTTAGAAAGTTTGTTGATAACTCAAAAGCTCCAAAAGGATTTGATATCAGTAAAATACTCTTTGACGTTTTAGTTAGGCACGATTACACAGCTTTAAGCGAATTCCATGTCAGAACTTTGTTCATAGGTATGATGCACTTCCAAGATTTATACAATTACGACATAGAAAGAGTTAAAAGATGTGTAATACACTACAGCACGCCTGACGGAAGAATAATTCCTTTCTGTGCATTTAACGTTTTACCGGAGATATATAGAGATAAAATTCACGAGGAGTTTAGCATACCTATTGAAGAATGGGAAAAGAAAACGGGTAAGAAGCTAAAAGATGAAATCTTTAGAGTTGTTAAAAGACCAAAGGATTAGTTAAGGAAAAGCTGAAAAACTGAAAAAAATAACTAATAGTATGAAGGTGACGATAACAAACTGGTACTACATGGATAGGCTATGTAAAAAATTAGCTGAACAGATAAGAGAAGATGACTACATGCCCGACTGCATTGTAGCTTTGGCGAGAGGAGGTTGGTTTGCAGGAAATATACTGTGTGATATGCTTGGGATAAAAGATTTGATTAGTGTGAGGGCAAAGCATTACTCAGCTACGACAAGATTGATTCCAGAGGTTTCAAAAGATGATTTTTCCCAAGCAAAAGGAAAAATTTTGATCGTTGATGATGTAGCAAATACTGGTAGAAGTCTTGAACTGGCAGAAGAACTTTGTGAAGGTGAGGAAGTAAAAACTGCAGTATTAGTACTTAAACAATCATCCTCGTACATCCCACATTACTTTGGCGATTACGTTATTGAAGATGTATGGATAGTATTCCCCTGGAATTTTTATGAAGAAATGATAGATTTACTGGAAAAAGTAATTACTGATGAGTTTCTAAGCTTATGGGAAATAAAGTGGAAACTATATGAAGAATTTGGAATTGATCCTACTGCTCTTGAAATTTCTCAACCGGGAAAACTTGAAGATGTTCTTGAGGAAATGGTAAGAAGGGGTATATTAGAGGAGGGCAATAGAAGAGGGGAAAAAGTTTGGAAGTTCCGGGATTAGAGAGATATAGCCTTATATGTTCTGGAAATGGAATTGCTAAATTTTTAATAGCAAAAAGTATCGAAGCTGAGAGAGTAGATGGGGATGAAATAGAAAAAGAGCATAAAAAACTTAAGAAGGAGTTTAAAAAAGTTATTTTAGAATTCGATGAGAACGAAGTTGATATTAGTAATTTAAATTTTCCAGAATATTCATTTTTACACTTAAAAGCAGATCTACTAAAAAAGAGACTTCACAACTGCAATTTCTGTGAAAGAAAGTGTAAAGTAGATAGATACGTTAAGAGGGGTTTTTGTAAATGCAGTGTTGAAAGTTATTACTCATCAGAATTTCTACATATGGGAGAAGAACCAGAATTAATTCCTTCACATACAATATTTTTCAATAGGTGTACTTTTGCTTGCGTTTTTTGTCAAAACTACGATATAGTTTACGAGGATGATTATTTGGTAAATCCAAGAGAGATGGCAAAGATAATAGAAATTAGGTTTTTACAAGGTAGTAGAAACGTTAACTTTGTAGGAGGCAATCCAGATCAACACGCTCACACAATTATGGAAATCCTAAGTAACGTAAGGTTAAATGTGCCAGTAATCTGGAATTCTAATATGTATCACACTGAAGAGTTAGCTGAAGTGATAGAAGATGTTGTAGATGTCTGGCTTGGAGATTTTAAATACGGTAACGATAAATGTGCAGAGAAGTATTCTAAGGTAAAAAATTATTGGAATGTTGTTACAAGAAATTTTAAAAGAGCTTATGAAACTGGTGAAATTCTACTAAGGCACTTAGTTATGCCAAATAACTTGGAATGCTGTACATACAAAATAGCAGAGTGGGTAAGCAAAAACATACCCAAAGTTAGATTTAACATGATGTACCAGTATAGACCTGAATTCCTTGTATCAATGTATCCAGAAAAATGGAAGGAAATTGCAAGAAGATTGAATCGCGAAGAGATTAAAAGAGCAATGGAAATAGCAAAAGAATTTAATTTGAATTTGGTAGAATGAATGTCGAAAATTTATTAAAAGATAGAAAAAGAGGATGTTCGGGAATATTAATAGATGCGTTAGATTTGCTTGTAAAAGTGGAAAAAGAAGATAAAAATAAAGCTATAAATTTAGCGGAAAAAATAGCAAAGGTACATGAAAGTATGGCTGGTTTAGTAAAAACACTAAAATTGATAAAAACTAAATCAGCTATAGAAATAAAAAAAGAAGTTGAAAAATCAAATTATTTTTCAGCACTTAATCTATCTAAATTTTTAAATGATAAAAATATGATTACAATAAGCAGAAGTGGAATTGTAGAAAAGTCTATAATGCTCTCAAATCCAGCAAAAATATATGTTTTAATTTCAAGACCAGGTAAATAGGGGCTTTTTACAGCAGAAAGGCTCAAAGAAAAATATGATGTAAAAGTTATAGAAGACTCAGAAATGGGCATATATGCCAAAAAATGTGAAATTTCAATTTGTGGTGCAGATGCAATAAATAATAGAGGTCTTGTGAATAAATTGGGTACTTTACCTTTAATGCTTGTTTCCAAGCATTTTGGATTGGAAAGATTTGTCGTATCTCCACTTTACAAACTTGATAAATCTCCAAAGGTCGTTTATCCGTTTGAATTTGTGGATGCCAATTTATCTAAGCTAATAACAGAAAAAGGAATTACTGATTGGAATTCAATATAATTTAAATAGAATGTAACTCAAAAAACTCATATTTTCCATTTAAACACAACACGATATTTATTTTTTCATCAACTTCAACACACATGGCAGAAGGGATCATTGATGCATTCCCACCACTCCAAACACCAGTAGCAGATCCGGGATTTAACAATATAACTTTACCCTCGTAAACATCGTATCTATGTGTATGTCCACTTATCAATACGTCTACACCCATTTTTACTGCCATTTCTTCAAGTTTTTTTCTATCACCCCTCGGATAAACACCATGGCCATGTATTACTCCAAACTTTATACCCTTAACAGTAAATACTTCCTGAAGCGGAAGCTTTAGATAATCCATGTTTCCTCTTACAGCATAAACTATATCAGCACCACTCATTTTTGTTATTTCTGATAGTATCTCTTTTGTAGTAGCATCTCCAGTAAAAACGAGGATATCATATCCCTGTCTTATGAATTCCTTTATTGGTGTTGGTATTTCATCAGCTCTATCGGGAACGTGTGTATCCCCTATAACTAAGATTCTCATAAAATATATATAAAATTCAAAATTTTTAAAAAGTTTGCGAAGAAATATTATGCCTGTCTCTTATATTCTTCCAAAACAGCGTTAACTATCTTTTCTCTTGCTTCCTTACTCGCGGGGTGGAATATATCCTGAAATGACCCATCTCTCAACTTTCTACTGGGCATACTAACCCAGAGACCGTTTTCTCCTTCAAGAACTTTTAAACCCTTGACTACAAATTCGTTGTCAAGGGACACAGACGCATATGCTTTTACAGCCCCATCTCCTTTTGCTTTATATATTCTAACTTCAGTAATTTCTACCAATTCAAACTCCTCCTACTTCGTATTTCTCTCAACTAAAACTAAAAAGATATTTAAGCTTTGTTGTTGAATGTTATTAGTTTAATAATTATGAAAGCGACAACAGATGTTAAAGAAATTTCAAGTAAACAAGAATTAAAATCAGGTAAGCCTTTTTTGTAAATCCACAGTATCCCATTCACAACACATGTAATAAAAAAAGTAGCAAACAAAGATAAAATAGCTCCACTCACCAATATGTACGGCATTTCAACACCCCTATGCTCAAGCAATATTGAAAACAATATATAAAATAAAGCAAAAACAAAAGCAATATATTGGGGATAAAAATATATTTTAAAAGTTTTTATTACACCATATAAACCATAAGCCCAAAGTAAGAGAATTAAACCAAAACTAAATGATAATACAATGTTTAAAATACATCTTCTTACCAAATCATCCTCCTGAAATGACATGAAAGTTGTACACCCACCAAAATTATAATGTTTGCTTTTTAAAAAAATTTAAGAAAACTATAATTTATTTACATTTTTTCAAGTGGTTTTATTCCAAGCAATTCTAAACCATTTCTTAAAACAATTCTACAAGAATCCACTATAGCCAATCTGTGCATCATCAATTCTCTCTCAGCCTTTAATACTGGATGCTCAGTATAGAAATCATTAAACTTAGATGCTACATCCATTAGATATTCTGCAAAAACGTTTGGTCTAAGCATTTTTATAGATTTTTCAACTATCCATGAAAACTTAGAAAGCAAAATCACAAGCTCTCTTTCCATACTACTACACAAATCTGCTGAAAATTCTATTTCAGGTTTACCATCACTAACTGCCTTTCTTAGAATGCTACACGCTCTTGCGTGTGAATATTGAATGTATGCCGAAGTGTGCCTCTTAAAATCTAATGCTTTACTCCAGTCAAAGGTCATTGGCTTTTCTGGTGCAACTTTAACAAAATCATATCTTAAAGCACCTACAGCTACAGCTTCAGCTATTTTTTCCTTTTCCTCATTTTCTAAATCTTTTCTATCTTTAACAATATTTTTAGCTTCCAAATATACTTTTTCTATTAATTCATCTGCTGAAACAAATTTCCCTCTCCTCGTACTCATAGACCCTTCAGGCAAAGATACAAATTCAAAAAATACGATCTCAGGGGGTTTGAATCCAAGAACTTTTATTATGTCCTGAAGTTGTTTACCTATCAATTTATGATCTGCCCCAAGCACATTAATAAAGTTGTCATAATTCTCGTTTTTCCAGATATGATAGGCTAAATCCCTTGTTATGTATAAAGTAGTTCCATTCTTTCTTTTTACTACTACATTTTTATCGTATCCAAGTTTTTGCATGTCTATAACTAAAGCTCCATCTTCTTCTTTCAACATACTTTTTTTATCGAGCATTTCAATTACTCTATCCACATACCCGTTTCTAACAAATTCAGACTCCCACACAAACTCATCATGATAAACGTTTAATTTTCTTAAAGTTTGATTAATACCCTCTAAGGCTAAATTAACAACTTCTTTAAACAGTTTTACAACCTCATCCTTTCCCATCTCATATTCAACCATCAATTTATCAACATCAGCTTCAATTTCAGGATTTTTTTCTATCTCTCTATTCATTTTTATATATGCTTCAACTATAGCATGATCTGGTTTTTTTGATTTATCAATACCAAAATTCCTAAATCCAAGACTTGCTATCGCTATCTGCCTCCCCATGTCGTTAACGTAGTAATGGGTTTTAACATTGACTCCTGCTTTTTTAAATAGTCTTGCAAGAGTATCTCCAATTATTGAGTTTCTTATATGTCCAATGTGTAATGGCCCATCTGGATTAGCTGAGGTGTGTTCAATTAAAATTTTATCCAAACCAATAGAAAACGATCCGTAGTTTTCGTCCTCATCTAAAATTTTGTTTATAGTTTCTTCTAAGTATTCAGCATTAGTATAGAAGTTTATGTATCCTCTAACTGTTTCTACTTTCCCTATATACTTTGTATCAAATTCAAGAGATGATACTATTTCTTCAGCAATTTCTTCAGGTTTTTTTCTCATTTCCTTAGCTAACTTAAATGCTATAGTTGAAGATAGTTCAGCATGCTCACTCTCTCTTAAGAACCGCTCTTCACCATAATCTCCAAGAAGATTAATCACTTCTCTTCTAAGTTTCCTAAACATGGTTTGAAATTTATCTATTGCTTATATAGAGTTAACGTGAAATAAACAAAAAACTGAAATGTCCAAACTAGTAACTCAATGTTTGTGAAGTGTGTAATATGCGGGAAAGAAAGTGACAAAAGTATCTGTGTGGATTGTTACTTAAGTAGAAACAAAATTATTGAAATTGAAAAAATAGACTTAACTGTCTGTCCGAGATGTGGAATGTATAGAATCGAAGGAAAATGGAGAGATTTGGACTTATTCGATGCTGTATGGTGTCACTTAGAAAAGAACATAAAAATACATCCTGATTTTAAAGTTGAAAATGTCGAAATGAATTTAAAAGATAAAAAAGGAGAGATTTTGCTTACTGGAACTTTTTGGGGGAAAAAGATAAAGGAATTTGCAGAATTTCAATTCAAATTTAATAAAGTTCTTTGCGAAAAATGTAGTAGAGAGGCTGGTGGCTACTACGAATGCATATTGCAATTAAGAGTTAAAGGTAGAAAGTTAGAAGAAAGTGAAATAAACGAGGTAAATAAAATAATAATTGAAATTCTTAAAAAACATAAAGAAGATACAAAAGCATTCTTAAGCAAAGTAGTAGAAAGACAGGAAGGTATAGACTACTACATCGGTGGGCGAAATGTGGGAAAGAAGATATCTAAGGAAGTGATAAACAGGCTGGGCGGTGTTATTACTGAAAGTAAAAAAATAGCAGGAAGAAGAGACGGCAGAGAAATATATAGGTTCACTTACTCCATTAGATTGCCCAGTTTTAGAAAAGGTGATGTTGTTGTCTATAGAGAGAAGCCGATATTAATAACAAATCCAAAAATAAACAAAGGATTATCTTTACCTGAATTAAAAAATGTTAATGTTAAAAATGCAACAATGCTAATAAAAAAAGAAGAAATGGACGATGGTATTGTTGTTAATAAAGATGAATACACTCTTGAAGTTATGATACTTAATTCTGGAAAGATCGTAACTGTCGAAAAAATAGGAGATGTAAAAATAGGAGACAATGTAGCTATATTCGAATTCTTAGGAAAACATTACGCAATACCAAAAAACCTAATAGAATAATTCTACTTTCTCTTCCTTTTTCTTTCATTATAGCTATCTAACAATTCCTCAAATTCCTCATCTGTAACAGGAGTCAAGTCCTCTATATATTCGAATTTCTTACCTCTCCTCAACTCCATCCCCTTTGAAATTTTTCTCGATTAAAAAAAAGACAAATATATATTTCTTTTGGTTTGTGGAAATATAAAAGGCTACTCAGCAAAGTTTTATATACCAGCTATATGTTATGCTGAGAAGGATTTGAATCTGCAGCTAACGAAAATTTGAAAAGCTGTTAAACTCGACTTAAATAATAAAGTATGAAAGGGGGAGATGTATATGGCGAAGGAGAAAGAGCACATTAACGTTGCCATGATAGGGCACGTGGACCATGGAAAGAGCACCCTCATAGGGAGACTACTCTATGAAGCTGGAGAAATTCCAGAACATATAATTGAGAAATATAGAAAAGAAGCTCAGGAAAAAGGTAAAGCAACTTTCGAGTTTGCGTGGGTAATGGATAGACTTAAAGAAGAAAGAGAAAGAGGTATAACAATTGACATAGCCCACAGGAAGTTCAAAACAAACAAGTATGAAATAACAATAGTTGACTGCCCTGGACATAGGGACTTCATAAAGAACATGATTACTGGTGCCAGCCAAGCTGATGCTGCTATACTCGTAGTTGCAGCTGATGATGGAGTACAAGCTCAGACAAAAGAACACGTGTTCTTGGCAAGAACTCTCGGTATAAACCAGATGATAGTAGCAATAAACAAGATGGATAAGATAAACTACGATGAAAAGAGGTACAACGAAGTAAAAGAGCAAGTAGCAAAATTGCTCAGAATGGTTGGTTATAAAGTTGACGAGATACCATTCATACCAACCTCAGCTTACTATGGAGATAACGTGTTAAAGAGAAGCGATAAAACTCCTTGGTACAAAGGTCCAACGATATTTGAAGCTCTTGACAACCTGAAACCACCAGAGAAGCCCGTTGATAAACCACTGAGAATACCCATACAGGACGTTTACTCAATAAGCGGTGTAGGTACGGTACCAGTAGGAAGAGTTGAAACTGGTGTGTTGAAAGTTGGAGACAAAGTCATATTTGAGCCACCAAGTGTAAGTGGTGAAGTTAAGAGCATAGAAATGCACCATGAACCAATAAAAGAGGCTTATCCGGGTGACAACATAGGTTTCAACGTCAGAGGTGTGGGTAAGAACGACATAAGAAGAGGAGATGTGTGTGGACACACAACAAACCCGCCAACAGTTGTTAGAGACTTCACAGCTCAGATAATCGTATTACAGCACCCAACTGCTATAACTATTGGATACACACCAGTTGTTCATGCACACACCGCTCAAGTTGCTTGTAAATTCATAGAATTGCAAAAGAAGATAGACCCAAGAACTGGTCAGGTTAAAGAAGAAAACCCACAATTCCTCAAGACTGGAGATGCAGCGATAGTAAAGCTTCAGCCAACAAGACCAATGGTTCTCGAAAGAGTTAAAGAGATTCCACCACTCGGTAGGTTTGCAATTAGAGACATGGGTATGACAGTTGCAGCTGGAATGGTTTTGGACTTAACTCCAAGAGACTAATTTAATTTTTTAATTTTTATAGGGTGTTGAACATGGGTATTAAAGGTTATAAAGCTAGAATAAGGCTTTCGGGACTAAATCCAAAAGATCTCGACAGAATTTGCAAGCAAATTAAAGATATAGCTATAAAAACTGGAGTCGAAATCAGGGGGCCAGTACCACTTCCAACAAAAAAACTTGTTGTTCCAGTAAGAAAAGCACCGGATGGAGAGGGTAGTGAGACTTACGATCACTGGGAAATGAGAATACATAAAAGATTAATCGATATAGCTGCTGATGAGAGAGCTTTAAGGCAGATAATGAGAATACAAGTTCCCAAGGATGTAAACATAGAAATAGTTCTTGAAAGTTAAATTTTTAAAATTAAATCTTCAAATTTTAACTTATTAGTGTACAAAGCAGACCCTATAATTACACCTTTAGCTCCCGTTTTCTTTATGTTTAAAACATCATCTACACTAGATATCCCTCCAGCAACATAAACCGGAAAATTAACATTATCTACAATATTTCTAATTACATCTAAATTTACACCTTTCATTAATCCTTCTACGTCAACGTTAGTGTAAAGTAAAAAAATGTCGTAACCATCATAAATACTGGCAAATTCAGTGGGAGAAAGATCGGTTTTTTCTTTCCACCCCTTAACTACTACTTTTCCGCCCTTAGAATCAATTGCCACAATAATCCTCTCAGGATACTTTTTAGCAAGAGCTTTTACAGTATCTGGATTCTCAAAAGCAAGAGTACCAACAATAACTCTATCAACACCTTTTCCGAGTAAATTTTCGGCTATTTTAGCATTTCTTATACCGCCACCAACTTGAGTTGTTACATTTCTATTTTTTGACTCTCTTACTATTTCAAAAATAATTTTTTCATGATAAAGATTGCCACCAAATGTTCCGCTCAAATCAACAATGTGTAGAGTTTTTGCACCTCTTTCCATCCAGTTTACAGCTATTTTAACAGGATCTTTTAGAGAAACTAAAACTTTTTCCGCCTGACCTTGTTGCAGTTGAACGCACTTACCATCTTTTAAATCGACTGCAGGTATTACTTCAAACATTTTCACACCTTTCAATAATTCTTTCATAATCTTTTTCTATTTCAAACAAGAATCTTTCAGGTGCTATGCCCCTTGAATAAGCTAAAAGAGTTGCACCTCCAGCCCCAACACCTTCTTTTACAAATCCTTCTTCATAAGCTCTCAAACCTTTTTTCTTAGATTTTCCAAGCATTGGATCAACTGAAACGACTGGTATAGGTGAAATAGCATAGATATCTGAACTACTGTCTTCTGCAACGTACTTAGTCGTAACTATATATCCATTTTTAAAACCCATTCTAACAGCTACATGAGCTACAGCAGCCATCTGAGTTCCTCCAGCAAATATAACTGGCTTTTTACTCCCACAAGCAATTGCTGAAGCCACTAATATTACAGGATCTCCAACAGAGCTAACAATTTCAAGAACGCTTTCATCCCCATTAAGTCTTGAGACTGCTTTTTCTATTACTTTTTTCTTGAGTTCTACAGGATTTTCCGGCATGCTGGAAGAAACTTTGCTCTTAATCCCAAGAGCCTTTAAAACTGCTCCAGCTGTTGTAGTTCCGGCAGGGATACTCTCACCAATTATCAGTGCATCTACAGACTTAGATATTTTCTCTCCTAAGATTTTTGCAAATTCAAAACATTTTTTTGCTGATTCTAATTCCATAGCTTCTTCTTTTTCAATGTTTCTTCCAACTGGAGCTCTAACATCGATTAGGGGGATTTCAGGTTTAACAACTAATCCTGAGTCCACAACTAAGAATGGTACATCTGTTAATCTCAGAGATGTGTATGTTATTAAAGCGGGTGTTGGCTTTCCATCTGGAGTTGCAGGAGGAAAGGGGATAATTTTACATCTACCATAGTACAAAAGCTCAACATCGGCAGGAGGTGTATATTTTATAAGATCCAAATTTGCACCTGCAACTGTTATTCCCGGTATCTCGGCAGTTAATGTATTTCCAACTGTGAAAATAAATAGAACGTTTTTTTTCATTAAGTTTGTAATGTCCCTAATGTGCTCTTTACTACCCAACACATGCATAATAGATGCAATAACTCTTAGAAGATAAGTATTCCGGCAAAAAAATTAAAAAGATTAAGAATATATGTTACTTACGTTACCTGGCCATCCGCTCCAGTAGCTCGTATTACCTACTCCACTAGTATTACCCCAGCTTATAGCAGTTGCAGTTCCATTAACTTTCCAATCACTTACGCTCCAGTTGTGCACACCGTTGCTTAGAGTTACTGGGTTAGTTATGTTTACTGTAAATTCAAGACTTCTCTTGTGTTTCCAGACTATCTTAACAGCAACGTGAGTGTGGCAAGCAACACAAGCCTCAGTTGAGTCAGGGAACGTGTTGTTCTTTATCGCCATTGCTACGAAAGCGTTGTGTGCTGCACACAAACCATTATACGTTGCGTTAGAGTAGTTATAAGGTGATTTGGGTATTATTCCAGCTTTAACGAATGAAGTTATGTTAAATCCACCAGCATAGTAACCGGGAGCCGACGTAGCACTGCTTGCATTAGCCTGATGGCAAAGCATACATGCAACAACGCTTGCAGCGTGAGCCTGCTTACCGAGCTGATAGTTAGTAACACTACCGTTTACGAGAGCATACTGAATGCTTAAGTTGCTTCTGTGGCATGCGGCACAGTCATATTGATCAGCGGTACCGGGAGCAGATGCATTCCATCCATTTGGACCCCAGTGAGTGTGGAAGTTGCTAAGGGCTAATTCTTCAAAGACGTCTGCATGGCATTTCTGGCATGGGACTTGGTTTCCTGTACCACTTATGTTGTACCACCAGTGCTGCCCGGCGAAAAGCGAGGCTGTTTGGGGCATTACAACAGTTCCCACTGCAACTAAGGCTATTGCAAGTAGAACTAATTTACTACCATTCATAATTCACACCCCAGACTTACGATTTAATCTACCTCAATTTCAATTTTGTCAAAAGATGTTATTTAAATTTTCTCAAATAGTTGATGTACTTGATAATCTAAAACAAAATACACAATTAAAAAATTCGTTAATGATTTAAACTAACAAATCCAACCTCTTTCGTGATGCGTTTAATATATACGTCCCACAGAGTAGAATACATACCCCTTTTTGCTCAACAGCTTAAAAATTGCAATGCTCTTGCATTAGAGGAACCAGAAACAGTAGAGTTGAAAAAACTACTTTCCAAGAGTATGGATATAGAGGAGTATGTTAAGTGGGTGGATACAACCTTTCCAACATACACATTTCATTTTGCTAAATTTCTACTTAAAATTTCAGATAAACTTAAAATTTATCCAATAGAACCGTATTTACAGATTATAGAAGGAATACACAATTCAGTAGAAGAGGGAAAGTATGAAGAATACATAAAAAAGCCCGAAGTTAAAAAAGTTCTAAATGTAGAAAGAAAAGCTACTGCAGCACTTCTTGAGTATCAAGAAGCATTTATGAGAAAAGACTTTGATATGATGGTTGAAAATACACTAAAGTTTGCCAAAGCTGATGCAGAAAGATTTGTGCTTAGAGATAAAATGAGGAGTAAAAAACTTTTAAGCGTAGAATCAAATACATTAGCTGTTGAAGCTGGACAAATTCACTTTTTGCTCGAACATGAGCTAAGTAATGAGACTAAGGTTGAAAGTGTAAATTTAATAGAGTTAGCTTCAAAAAAGATAGGTATTAAATATATAAAAAATCCGGGTAATGAGTTGACTGAAATATACATAAAAGATATCATAGGATTTAATGAAAAAAGTGATTTAGATTTAGAGTTATTAGCTGCTCAAGCTTTAGTTTACATAACAATTGTGAAAAAAGAAGAAATGTTACCAGATTCAAATGAATTTCCACATTTAATTGACGAAGTTAAATGCGCAAAGTTCGCTAGATCTCTAAGTTACAACAAATGTAAAAAATTTGTTGAAAGTGTTTGGTTTAAGCGTTAATTAACATTTCCAGATAAGAACTTGTTATACTCTCTCCCCTAATACCCAGTTTTTCAGCAAGAGTTTTAAGTTTTTTAATCGAATCTTTCACTTCATCTTTTTTACACACATCTTTTTCTAACTCTAAAAAACATCCCAAATTTTCAACTTTATCTAAGCAAACATATACATCATCTTTGAAGTATATTTTTCGATTTTTTACGACTTCTTTAACTCTACTAAATCCAAGCTTAAAAAGTATTTTCTGCATAATTTCAGCGTTATCTATTCTTACATTTAATTCCTCTCTTGTCTTCGTTTTTTTATCCATTTTTTTGCCCTTATATGTTAAAAAGTAGCCTTCATAACTTATTCTAACTCTTAAAGCTTCATCGCTTATTCTAAAATCCCGTATAGGCGAGTTGAAATATATATCTACCTCTTTTCCACTTTTAATCAATTTATATCCCATGTCAATTAGTTTTTTCTCTATAATCTCTAGTTCGTGGCATTCTACTTTATATTTAACTTCAACTTCTATCAAACACATCACCTCTAAAAGTCTGAGAGAGTTAACTGTCTTGAAAACTTAATATTTTTAATGTGGCTTACAGCCTCACTAAAAGAGTCAAACTTAATTGGTTTCTCTCTTAAAGCTCTCTTAATACCCTCTTCTACAACCCATACGCCGAGAGGAACAGTATAACTTGGGGTTACTTCCCTAACTACCAAAATACCAGCTTTTCTTTTTAATTTACTTAAATATTGAAATACAGGCAATCTTGCGGCATAGTATCCTCCCGAAAGATTAGAGTATCTCTTCTTATTTTTAATATATTCTCTATCCCTTCCTACCCAATTACCCCAAATTTCTACAAGTTCAAAAGATAAGTTTGATGGATAAAATACAACAAAAAACTTGTTCCCAAAATGCTCAAAGTGGTACATTAAAACATCATTTATCTCTTTGTAATCAAGAATTTCTCTTTTTAATTTTCTTGCTATAATTTCGTGTACAGCAGTAACACTCCACCTTGTTGGAACAAGTTTTCTATTTTTTAATTCTCCAAGCATGCCTGCAGACATAATTTTTTGAATGTAATAATCGCTAAATCCATGTTTAAAAAGATAATAAACAGATTCTTCAGCCTTTAAATCATCGTAGTAAAGTTTTTCCACTTTATCAGGAATTTTTGGATTTGTTTCTAATTTAAAGTCATCTATTTTGATAGACATGCCAGCTGGTTTTACTATTGTATCAAACTTAGGTTTTAAGTCCAACTTGCTAATTTTTGTTTCTAATTCGAGTGGTTTAATTGATGAAACTGCTTCCTGCAATTCTAAAATATATTTATCTGGATTAGCTGGAGCCTTAACATCAACAGGCTTCATCCCTCTTGCAACTTTCATTCTCAGCTTAACTACATCCTCAATGTTGCCAGTCCATTTTTCGGGAGAATCATAAAATTCGGGATTATCAGATGGTGAAAACATAGGTCCAGCAAAGACTTTTGGATAACCAAACCTACCCACAAAAATTGAAGGGGGTGTAGCCTCAAGTTCAACCTTAGATATTTTCATAGAAAACATACAGTTTTTTCTACCACACATTAGTTTGCCTCTACACCTCATGCATAGATACACAAGTAAAATTATGAGGTTTAAAGATATTTAAAGAATTAGTAGAGTTATTGCGATCAAATTTGCTGCTACTCTTGTCAGTAGAATGCAGATGGCAACCTTAAAACCAGTATTTTTGCCGAGAATAGATGCTGCTACAGGAAACGTATTTCTTGTTACTTCAACAAAGGAGTGTGCAATTGATGCAATGAAAAGTGAAATTAGTAGGGATTTTCCCGTTAAAATGCCCTTAGCAACAAGAGAACCAGCTGTAGCTATGGCTGCAAGCATACTTGGAAAACCTGTAGATATTACGATTATAGAAGGAGGTGGAAGACCAATCTTAGACAAATAGGGTGTAAAAGAATAAAAGTACTTCATAAGACCTAAGTTAAACACAAGCATCACAATAAATACTGTAATCGTTAAAGTTGTAGCTATTCTTACGAATCTTAAAATAGTTGCCTTCAAATCCATTCTTGGGATATCTATTTCAAAATTTATGTTTTCTCTAAATGTATTCATAGCGATTAATATACCAAAAGATGAAATTAAAGCCCTTGTAAAGAGTATCAAGGCAATATAGTATATGCCCCACACTCCAAGAGTTGGAATTGCTACAGGAATTAAAAATAAAATTATTAATCTGAGAGTCCTTGGAAAAGTCCCAACTATGGTAGCAATTATTACTTCTTTCTCATCTATTTTTTTAGAGTTAAGCATTTCTGAAAGAATTGTGTATGCAGTTACGGGATGAACTAAAAAAGCTGCAACAGCAACACCACTTTTTAAACCAAATTTTGAAGTAAAATTGGATATTAATTTAACTAAGCTCCTAAATATAGGTATTGAATACAAATAACTTGAAAGCATTAATCCTAAGAATATGGCTGGAATTACTATTTTAAGTATATTAAACGTTTCAATAGCTGTTTTATTTGTTACTTCTAAAATTCCCGTTAGCTCCAACATTCCGCCACCAAGCTTTAGAAGTGTGAGGTGTTAATTATACTTATGAATGCTGAAGAATTGATAAAAGATGCGGCAAACAAAATAAAGTCAATGGAGGTTAGAGGAGCTGCAAGAATTGCAAAATTTGCAGCAGAGTGTTTAAAAAAGTTTGCAGAACTGTTGGAAACGACAAATCCCGATGAATTTGACGAAAAAATGAACTGGGCTGCAAAAACGCTTTTAAATACACGTCCAACTGCTGTCAGTTTATACAATGCAATTAACTATGTTATGAGCTACAGTGGAGAAAGCGTAGATGAAAAAAAGAGTAGCATAATAAAGAGGGCTGATGAATTTATTGAATGGGTTAAAAACGCTCACAAAAACATTGGAGAATTCGGTGCAAAAAGAATAAAAAAAGGTTCAGTCGTAATGACTCATTGCAATTCATCTGCTGCACTCTCTGTTATAAAAGAAGCTTACAAACAAGGAAAAATAGAAATGGTATTTGCAACTGAATCGAGACCGAGAAGACAGGGGTTTATTACAGTTAAAGAGTTAGCTTCAGAAGGGATTCCTGTAACACTAATTGTAGATTCAGCAGTTAGATACTTCATGAATGAAATAGACTGTGTTGTTGTTGGAGCTGATACAATTACAGCAAATGGTGCTTTAATAAATAAAATAGGTACTTCACAGATAGCTCTTTCAGCCAAGGAAGCAAGAGTTCCGTTTATGGTTGCTGCTGAAACTTACAAATTCAGTCCAAAAACTCTCTTTGGTGAGTTAGTAGTTATAGAGGAGAGAGATGCAAAAGAGGTAGCTCCACCAGAAATACTCTCTCTAAACATCAAAGTAAGAAATCCAGCTTTTGATGTAACTCCGAGAGATTACATAGATGTTATAATTACGGAAATTGGAGCAATACCACCAGAAATGGCATATCTTGTTATAAAAGAAAGGCTTGGTTATGCATTGGGGGAAAGAGGCGAAATAAGCATATCTCCAAAACATTTTGATTGAGAGAAAAATTTATTACTAATGTTTTTTAACCATTACAATAGTGATGATGAAAATCTTTCGCAAGAAAAAAGATAGGAAAGATGAAAAAGATGAGAAAGAAAAATTAAGAGAGTATGAGTTAAAAGCTGTAGAGTCCATAGAAAGTGCAAAGTTACTAAATGATGTACTAAAAGGAAATGTTGGTGTGAAAAAAGGTTTACTCAAAAGAAAACCACTTTTTGAACCATACACCAAAGAAAAAGTTGGTACGCTCGTGGAATATAACCCCCCAGAAGGGTGGGAAGTCATAGAATCTTACTGGATTCAAGAGCCTTACAGTAAAGTTGCTATAATAAATAATCCAGAACTGGATGAATGGATGTATGTAGTAATTGAGCCAAGATTATCTGCTTATGAAATTGAAGCTTTAAACGAATTAAGAATTGCTCTACGAGATTTACTTGAGGAAGAAGACGTAGAAAAAGAAAGAAGAGAAATAGTTCTAAAAGAGACCTTGGATTTTCTCATAAAAGATATGAAAATAGACTTAGATATAAAATCGTATTACAAGATATTGTACTACATTGTTAGAGATTTTATTCTATACAGCAAAATCACCCCACTAATGCTCGATAGAATGTTAGAAGACATATCATGCAATGGATACAACAAACCTATCTACGTATTCCACAGAAATTATACAAACCTAAAAACAAACATAAGCTT